>NZ_AFPR01000094.1:0-4985 GCF_000219295.1 Acidiphilium sp. PM | reverse complement strand
TTCAGGGCGACGATCGTCGCCTTTCCGCCGGGCACCGCGCCGGAGCCGATCTTCGACCTGCGCCGCCGGCTCGGCCTGTTCAACCTGCGCGAAGTGCATCTCGGGCTGATCCGGGCAACGGGTTCCGGCGCGCCGAACTGGCAGCTCGCGGTGAGCAAGAACGGGCATCGCATGGCCGCGAGCGATCTCGTGATCGACGGCCGGCTTACCCTCGGCTCGCTGGTCACCCGCCTCTACATGCTGGACGACCTGTTCGCGGCCCGGGATGCGCAACTCGTGGTCGTGGTGACGGCGCCGCGCGGCGGGCTGCCGACCGTTGCTGCCCTGCGCCATGTGCTGGCCAGCCCCGCGCTGACGCCCCCCGCCCTCGGCAAGATCGCCCGCGCCGCCGCGAACCGGTAGGCCGATCCACGCGGGCGCCGCATCGATCGGGGATGCTATGCCGGTTGCCCCCCTTGGAAGCGGAAGATTTCGGCCGATCTTGAAGGGATGGGCCGGAGCGTCTCGGGGAGTGAGGGGATGCGCGTGAGGAATGGCTGGCGACTGGGTCTGATGGCGCTGTGGTCTCTCGGCCTCGCCGGATGCGCCGGGCCGCACCTTGCCAGGACGATGAGCGCCTATGTCGGCAAGCCGGAATCGGCGCTGGTGGCGGCGCTGGGCGTGCCGGCCAGCCGCACCGAAAGCGGCGGGATCACCTATGATCGCTACGAGCGGACGATCACCTACTCGGTCCCCGGCTGGGTCGGCGGGCCGCTCTTCGTGGACCAGAGACCGGCGATCGGCGGAATTCCCCCGGCCGTCCCGCCCCAGACCTATCACAATACCTGCACCGTGACCTTCGCCATCGTCGGCGGCGTGGTGCGTTCCTACACGGCGCACGGGTCCGTCTGCTGATCCTGCTTCATTCATCAACAGGATCGGGCGCTGCATACGGTCTGGACGAGGGCGCCGCTCAGGTGGCCGCGAGCGCGCCGGACACGATCGTCCTGGTCACGCCCCGGGCGAGCCGCTCGACGGCGCCGGCCGGGCGGGCCGCGCCATGACGCTGCCGGATGCGCAGAACCGGCTTGCGGGCACCGTGTCTCCATGCCAAGTTTTCCGGCAAATGCCCGATAACGTCAGACCTTATGAAAAGGATCCGGGGCGCGGCGATGATCGGCTCTGGGCCGTTATCGCCACCATCGGCCGTGTTGTACGGATCGCCGACATTCATGCCAGCCACACCCGCGCCCAGGCTGACCAGATCTGGCGCGAGCAGCAGGTGCGGGCCTATCTCGGCTTTCTGCAACGCTGCGAGCTGCCAGTGCCGCGCTATACGATCCGCTCGATGAGCCGCGCGCAATTGCCCCGCGGGTGGCGGCCGCTGCCGGCGCTCGGCTTTCTGAACGGGCGCATGTCCTGAATGGGCGCGGTGCCGCTCTCTCGGGACCGCGCAAGCAATGATCCGCCGTTCCGCTCCGGGAGAGACCTGGCCGCGAACCCGGCCCGGTGCGCGGGAGCGGTGCTCGTGATGAGGATGCCAGGCGCGGTCACCCGGGCCGGGTTGGCCTGCCGTGCTCCGGTATCGTCAGCCGCGCGTCCGTCCCCGGCGCTGTGAACGGCGCGGCACCTTGTCGTCCGCCGTGGTGCATGGGCGCTCCCGTGGCCGTTCATCTGCGCCACCGAAAGGGTCGATCAAAAGATTTCATTTGAACGATGGCGGGGACGGGCCAGATCCGGTGCGGACACGGCAGAGCGGAACGGGCCGGGACGATCCGTTCGGACGTGCACGAATTCAATGCAAATGCAGGTCTGGAACATAATCATGGGCAAAGACATTCATAATTTCTTCGATCTTGACGAAATCAAGGCGAGATTTCCCGACGCTGCGGATTCCGTGATTGTCGATGCCTATCTGTCGGACAGTGAATCGGCAAGTTCCCGTGTCTTTCGTTTGTATCGGCCATTGCCGAGGCATTTTCACATGAATTGCGACGAGCACCTCCTGCTCCTGGATGGCGAGGCCGATTTCAGCCTGGCCGACGAGCCGCCGCGCCGGCTTCGCGCGGGCCAGATGGTGATGTTCCTGCGTCACGTCGTGCATGCGATCCGGCCGGTCGAAGGCGCCGCCCCCGCGATATTCCTGACCGTCGACACGCCACGCCGCGCGCCGGACGATGTGCATTTCGTGGACCCGGCAGATGAGGCGGGCCCGCGCTTCGTGACCCATCTCGCGGGCTACGGAAGCCGCCGGTGACGAACGGGTTCCGGGGCCCTCGGCGCCGATGATCGGGAGGCGGCCGATCGCGTCGGACCGCGCACGTTGAACATTTCGTGCTATTTCCGTGCAGGCGGATTCGGTTTTTGTCATATGATGCCTTGGGAAACGTTGAAAAGTCGAAAGCATGACCATCGCCGACCATGTGCGTGAGATCGAATCCGTCTGGCAGGGCAATGCCAGCATGCGCGACCCCTATGTCATCCAGTCCTGGCGCCGCTGCCTCGATGACTACCGCCTTGATCCTGCGGTGAACGCCGAAGCCGTCATCCTCCCCGAGGGACGGCTGAAGGAGCACCGCCAGCAGGCCGAGGGACTGATCGCCATCGCCCGGTCCGGCCTCGAGCGGCTTTATGGCAATGTCGCGAACCAGGCCTATGTCCTGCTCCTCGCAGACCGGGCTGGCGTCACCGTCGAATATCTCGGCGATCCCCGCTACGATGACGATCTGCGCCGCGCAGGGCTCTATCTCGGCTCGGACTGGGCCGAATCGCATGCCGGCACCTGCGCCGTCGGTGCCTGCATCGCCACCGGCGAGGCGTTGACGATCCACCAGACCGACCATTTCGACATGACCCACACGCCGCTCTCCTGCACGGCGGCGCCGATCTACGATACCGCGGGGCAGCTTTCCGCGGTGCTCGACATCTCGCTCCTCAAATCGCCCGTGGAAAAGACCAGCCAGAACCTGGCCCGGCACCTTGTCACCACCACCGTGCGGCGCATCGAACTCGCCAACCTGATGGAACGCACCCGGCGCCAGTGGGTGCTGCGTTTCGCCCTCTCTCCCGAGTTTCTTGATGTCGACCCCGAAGGCGGCATCGCGATCGATGATTCCGGCCGCATCGCCGGCCTCACCCACGGCGCGGCGCGCATGCTCGCCCGCGCCGCGGGGCGCGACTGGCGCCGCCCGGAGCAGTTGATCGGCCAGCCGATCTCCCGCTTCCTCGATCTCTCGATCGACGATCTGCCCGCCCTGATGCGCGGCCGGCCAACCCATGAGCGCGTGCTCCGCGCCCGTGACGGCAACATGCTCTTCGCCCATGCGATCGAGCCGCCGCCCCGTCCGCGCGCAGCACGGCAAACCCTGCCGCCCGCCCTCCGCCGCCTCGGCGGCGAGACGCCCGAGATCAAGGCGCTTCAGGACCGTGCCGCGCGCTTTGCCCGCACCGACCTGCCGGTGCTGATCCACGGCGAAACCGGCACCGGCAAGGAATATCTCGCCCGCGCAATTCACGAGGCGAGCGGCGCGAAAGGCCCCTTCGTCGCGGTCAACTGCGCTGCGATTCCGGAAACCCTGGCCGAATCAGAGCTGTTCGGCCACGCTCCCGGCGCGTTCACCGGAGCGGCCCCGCGCGGCCGCCGCGGCCTGATCGAGGAGGCGGATGGCGGCACGCTGTTCCTCGACGAGATTGGCGACATGCCGCTCTCCCTGCAGACCCGCCTGCTGCGCGTCCTTGCCGAACGCACGGTCCAGCCCCTCGGCGCCGCCCGCCCGCGCAAGGTCGGTTTCCGGTTGATCTCGGCCTCGCATCGCGACCTTCGCGCATTGGTCGCCGCGGGGAGCTTCCGCGAGGATCTCTTCTATCGGCTGAACGTCGCCGCGCTCAGCCTCCCGCCGCTGCGCAGCCGCGGCGATTTCGACTGGCTGCTCGCCCGTCTGCTGGCGACGCGGCAGCGCGAGGGGCGGCCGGTCCGTCTCGCGCCGGATGCCGCCGCCATGCTTCGCGCCCACCGGTGGCCGGGCAATCTGCGCGAACTCGACAACGTCCTCGCGGTGGCGACCGCCTTGTGCGAGGAAGGCGAAATCCGCGTTGCGGATCTTCCCGGCGGTCTTGGCCCGGTCTCCGTTCGAACGGAGGACGATGCGGCCGCTTCGCTCCGCGCCGCGCTCGATGGCTGTGGCGGCAATGTTTCCGCTCTCGCCCGCCGCCTGGGCTGCGACCGTACCACCTTGCACCGCCGGATGCGCCGCCTCGGCATCTCCGGCCGCCTCCGCCCGCAGCACTGAGCGCCACGGAACGCCACACAGGGGCGCCACACTGTGGCGCCATCCTGCCCGGCCGGCCGCGCATTTCCGCCGAATCCGGGCTGGCATGCCGTTTGCTTTTCACTCGTTCGCAACGCCAAGATTGCAAGGAGGAACGACGTGAAAGCACTACGATTCCATGCCGCCCGCGATCTGCGGATCGAGGACGTCGCCGCACCTGACCGCAAGCCGCCGCCCGGTCAGGTCCTCGTGCGCAACCGCTTCGTCGGCATCTGCGGCACCGACCTGCACGAATACGCCTACGGGCCGATCTTCATCCCCACCACGCCGCATCCCTTCACCGGCGCCCAGGGGCCGCAAATCCTCGGGCACGAATTCGGCGGTGTCGTTACCGCGATCGGCGAGGGCGTCTCCAGCGTGAAGCCGGGCGACCGCGTCTCCGTCCAGCCCCTGATCATGCCGCGCGCCGGCGATTATTATGCCGATCGTGGCCTGTTTCACCTCAGCCCGCAGCTGGCGCTGGCCGGCCTCAGCTGGGCCTGGGGCGGCATGGCCGAGGAAGCTATGCTGCACGAATACAACGTGCAGAGGATTCCCGACGCGCTGAGCGACGAGGAGGCCGCCCTGGTCGAGCCCGCCGCCGTCGCCGTCTATTCCTGCGACCGCGGCGGCGTCGGCGCGGGCAGCGCGGTGCTGGTGACGGGCGCCGGGCCGATCGGCCTGCTCACCCTGCTTGCC
>NZ_AFPR01000095.1:0-13071 GCF_000219295.1 Acidiphilium sp. PM | reverse complement strand
ATCTTTCACTCACCCTTCATGGCGCCACGTGCAATCCATGATGGCCGTTGGTTCCCGGTGGATTTCGCGGGCTACCTGGCCCTGCCGTTCAGGCTTGCCTTTGTTCATCATCATACGACGGGCAATCATCTGGTCGGGATGGAAATTCCCTTTCGTACGCTCTTCCCTGCCCTCGTCCTGATTCTGGTTCCAGCCGTTTATTTTTGGGCTTACGCAAAAAGATCATCGACGTGCCGGTTCAAACCATCCGTTATTGAGATGTATTTTTTGGCTACTTTTGTATTGCTTTCTTTTATTGTATGGGAAAAGATGTTTAGTTATTATCGATATTTTTCAGCAATTGAAACAATCGCCCCCGCTTTTTCCTTGGTTTCACTTGCCAGACTTTTGTCGTGGAGGCGCATGCGGTCCGCCTCCATTGCGGGGGCGGCTCTGTTTGTCGCCTTGATCGCCAGTGGAAGCCTGTATGGGACCCACGCATTGGCCGACACCAATTGGGGCCGCGAACAATTTGGCAGAACCTATTTCGGGATCAACAAGGGAGAATTCGGGAAATATGAAAATTCGCTGCTGGTCCTTGGTACTGCACCTCTTGGATTTATGGTTCCGTATTTTCCAAATACCGACCAGGTCATCGGACTACCCGAACGGATACCATACTTGACGGCTCGTTTTCAAAAAAATTATCTGAAAAAACTTTCGAAAGCAAAAGACATTTATTATTTGTCTTCGTCGCCGAATATAGAGCGACACAAATTGTTGTTGGCTGAAATGTATGGAATTCATGTCGATTTTCAGCGTTGTGAAAAATACCACACAGCGGCGCTTGCTGTTGCAATTTGTCCGGCAAGCCGTCGTAGTTCCGGCTTGCCTCCATTAGCCGAGGGGCCGGATTTGAAGTGAGTGGCGGGAGCCCGGCTGATTCAATATCTACCTTGGTGGCGGCGTGGTTTTCCGCGCGCGGGCAAGCCGTGACAGTCTGGCGGTGACTTCGGGCGGGTCGAGCATGCGGCTGGCCGGTTGCGGCATTCGCCGTCGCCAGTTCGGATGTTCGGTGGTTGTGCCGGGGAGATTGGGCTGGTCTGGCAGTCCGAGGGCATCCTCCAGGGGAAGAAGCGCAAGCGCGGATGAGGCCGTGCCGATATGGGCCACCGCGGCGTCGATGACCGCTTCGGGCTCCCGATCCTGCGGCTGCGGCCCGTGGGCGCAACCGGATTGCCGGAGGGCGGACCACAGGTGACGGCGGTCCTCCGCCCGATCGGCGGCGCTTTCGCCGGCGATGCCGAGACACTCCCGCCAGGCGAGGTCGGTGCCGCGCCACCAGCCGGCGACGGTCGGCAGGTCGTGCGTCGTGGTCATCGCCACCGAATTGGGGCGCCAGTCGGCCGGGGGCAGGAAGCGGCGGCCCTCGCGTTCGAACCACATCACCGCCATCCCCGACATTCCGGAGGCGGCGAGCTCGGCGCGGAAGCCTGGCGGAACGGTGCCGAGATCCTCGGCGACGATGATGCCGCGGTGGCGGACCGATTCCAGCGCCACGATCCGGCGCATGTCCGCGAACGGATAGTGCAGGTAGCACCCTTCGGCGGGGCTGGCGCCGTCGGGGACGAGCCACAGACGGGCGAGGCCCATCGCGTGGTCGATCCGCACGCCGCCGGTGAAACGCAGGGCCGATGCGATCATGTCCCGCAGGGCGGCGAAGCCCGACTGACGCAGGCCGCGCGGCGAGACGGTGGTCAGCCCCCAGTTCTGCCCGGCACGGTTGAACGCATCCGGCGGTGCGCCGACCGAGACGCCGCGCAGCATCTCGCCCGGCCGCGCCCAGGCATCGCAGCCGGCGGGATCGGCGCCGACCGCGAGATCGGCGATGAGGCCGATCGCCATGCCGGCTGCGCGCGCCGAGCGCTGGGCCATCTCCAGGCCCTGGCGGACGCGGAACTGGGCGTAGAGATGGAACGACACCTCATCGTCGAGGCGTTGAGCCGCCGCGGCGACATCGGCGCTGGCAGGATCGCGCCACGAGGCGGGCCAGCCGCGCCAGTCGCGCCCCTCGCCGCGGGCGACGCGTTCGGCGACGAGGGCTTCGAACAAGGCGTAATGCCTGATTCCCGCCGGCGCATCGTCGCGGAAGGCGCGGAATGCCGGATCCTCGCGCCCGGCGGCGAACGCCGCGCGCAGCAGCGCCTCGCGGCGGGAGAGCGCCTTGCGCCAGTCGATCAGCCCGGCCTCCGCCAGCGGCGCGCAATCGAGGGGCGCATAGGCCGGGTTCAGGGCGAAGCGGCTCGATGGCGCATAGGGGCTGTAATGATCGGGCTCGGCGGCGTGCAGGGCGTGAATGGGGCTGATCGCCAGGGCATCGGCGCCGAGGCGGCCGGCCGGCCCGGCAAGATCGGCCAGGGCGGCGAAATCGCCGTTGCCGCAATCGCCCTCGCGTCTCAGGCCGTAGAGCTGGACGGCAAGTCCCCACGCCTTGCCCTCCCGTCCGGCGGCGGCGAGCGCGTCGGCCACGGTGTGGGCGCGCCGCGGCGCGATGGCGAGCGTGCGGACGCCTGAGGCCGTCTCCAGACGGTGATAGCCCGGCGGCAGGGTGGCGGGCAGCGAGACCGTTCCGGCGGCATCCCGGTCGGGCATGACATCGAGCCGGCGCCCGTCCTCGAGATGGATGACCGCCGGAGCGCGGGCCGGAAGCGTCAGCGCTTCGCCCGCGGTCGCGGCGAGCAGGGGCGCGGCCGCGAGGTCCTCGTCGTCGAGCCGGCGCAAGGTGTCGCGGCACGCCGCATCGGTGCTCGCTTCGAGGCCGAGGCAGCCGAGGATCGCGCGAAGCGTGGCCGGCGAGACCGTGCGCCGGACGCCCGACGCGTCCTGCCAGACCACTTCGAGGCCCGCCCGCTCGGCGAGCGCGTGCAATGCCGATCCGCTCATGCGATGGGCGGCGCGAGCTCGGCGCCGAGGATCATCATCGACCGCGCGGCGACGGTGAGATCCGGGCCGTCCACCGGGCGGCGGGACTGCTCCGCCCGGGCGGAATCGATTTCGACGATCCAGGCGAAGGCGGGTGCGGGCAGGGTGAAGACCCTGTCATCCTCGGAGGCGTTCAGCAGCAGCAGGGTTGCCTCGCGCCGCCGTTCGCTCGCGGTGGCGCGCCGCAGCACCAGCAGGCGCGCCGCGGCATCGGACCAGGCGTGACTGTCGAGCGGGTTTCCGGCCTCGTCGAACCAGGCGGTGTCCGGCAGGTCATCCGCGATCATGCCGATACCGTGGAGAAAGACGGCGCTGCGCAGACTGGGATAGCGGCGACGCACGGCGGCCAGCGCGGTGACGAAGCCGAGCATGCCGGTGCCGGACTCGTCGTCGAGCGCGGTCCAGTCGAGCCAGGAAAGCTCGTTGTCCTGGCAATAGGCGTTGTTGTTCCCGCGCTGGGTGCGGTTGATCTCGTCTCCCGCGAGCAGCATCGGCGTGCCGTATGATGAAAACAACGTCGCCAGCAGCGCCCGGCGCACGCGATCGCGCAGGGCATTGATCGCGCCGTCCGCGGTCTCGCCCTCGACGCCCCAGTTCGAGGAGACGTTGTCCTCGGCGCCGTCGCGGTTGTCCTCGCCGTTGGCGAAATTATGCCGTTCCGAATACGAGACGAGATCGCGCAGGGTGAAGCCGTCATGCGCGGTGACGAAATTGACCGAGGCCGAGGGACGCCGGCGGCGGCGATCGAACAGCTCGGGCGAGCCCATGAGCCGGCGCGCGATTTCCGGCCGCTGCCCGGGATCGCCACGCCAGAACCGCCGCGCGCCGTCCCTGAATGCCGCGTTCCATTCGGCGAAGCCGGGCGGATAATTGCCCAGCTGATAGCCGCCGGGCCCGAGGTCCCACGGCTCGGCGATCAGCTTGAGGCGGGAGAGCACGGGATCCTGCCGGATGGCATCGAAGAAGCCGGCGGAGGGATCGAAATCATCCGCTTCGCGGCCGAGCGTCGTTGCGAGATCGAATCTGAATCCGTCGATCCGGAAGCGCGTTGCCCAATGGCGCAGACTGTCGGTCACCATCTGCAGCACGCGCGGGTGGGCGATGTTGACCGTGTTTCCGCACCCCGTGTGGTTGACGCAGCGGCGTTGCTGGCCGGGCATCAGCCGGTAATAGCTGGCATTGTCGAGCCCGCGCCAGGAGAGCGTGGGGCCGGTCTCGTCCCCCTCGCAGGTATGATTGTAGACGACATCGAGGATGATCTCGATTCCGGCTTCGTGCAGGCGCCGGACGGTGGCGCGCAACTCGTCATCCAGGTTGTCGGGCTCGGCGAAATAGCGCCGCTCCGGCGCAAAGAAGGAAAGCGTCGAGTAGCCCCAGTAATTCGAGAGTCGCCGCTCGACGAGGAACCGGTCCTGCAGGATCGCGTGAACCGGGAGAAGCTCGATCGCGGTGATCCCGAGCCTGACGAGATGATCGATCATGCGGGGATCGCGCAGCGCGGCGAAGGTGCCGCGTCTGTCCTCCGGAAGGTCGGCGCGTTGCCGCGTCAGGCCGCGTATGTGCGCCTCGTAGATGACCGTCTCCGCCCAGCCCAGAAGCGGCTTGCGGTCATCGCCCCAGGTTGCGTCGTCGGTGAGGACGACCGCCTTGGGCATCGCCTGGGCCGAGTCACGGCGATCGAACGAGAGGTCGGCGCGGGTGGCACCAGGCCGGTAGCCGAACAACGTGTCGGACCAGCGGACCTCGCCGATCAGGGCGCGGGCGTAAGGATCGAGCAGCAGCTTGTTCGGGTTGAAGCGGTGGCCCAGTTCGGGCTGATACGGACCATGGGCGCGGTATCCGTAGACGAGGCCGGGCAGGGCATCGGGCAGATAGCCGTGAAAGACCTCGTCCGTGCAGTCCGGCAGGTCGTAGCGCGCGATCTCGCGGCGGCCGCTCCTGTCGAACACGCATAGTTCGATCCGGTCGGCATTGGCCGAGAACACCGCGAAATTGACCCCGAACCCGTCCCAGGTCGCGCCCAGCGGATCGCACCGCCCCGCGGTCATATATTTCGGCAGGCTGGCCATCAGCTCTCCGCACGCAGGATCAGCGCTCCCAGCGGGGGCAGCGTCAGCGATAGGGACTGCGCGAAGCCGTGCGCGGGATGATCGTCGCTGTCGATCGCGCCGAGATTGCCGAGGCCGCTGCCGCCATACTCGACGGCGTCGGTGTTCAGCACCTCGCGCCAGCGCCCCGGCAGCGGCACGCCCACACGGTATCGCTCACGCGGCACCGGCGTGAAGTTGCAGAGGACCAGGAGGGCGTTTGGGTCATTTCCCACGTGCCGCAGCCAGGCAAAGACGCTTTGATCCGCGTCATCCTCGACCACCCAGCGGAAGCCATCCGGATCGAAATCCGTGCACGACAGCGAGGGGGCGTCGCGATAGAGATGGTTCAGGTCGCGCAGCAGCAGGCGCAAGGCCGCGTGTTCCGGCGTTGCCGCCTCGGCCCAGTTCAATTCGGTATCGTGATTCCATTCCGCACTCTGGCCGAATTCCTGCCCCATGAACAACAGCTTCTTGCCAGGCTGGGTCCACATGAAGGCGAGGTAGAGCCGGAGGTTGGCCAGACGCTGCCAGGCGTCGCCGGGCATCTTGCCGAGCAGCGACCGCTTTCCGTGCACGACCTCGTCGTGCGAGATCGGCAGCACGAAGCGCTCGGAAAACGCGTAAACGAGGCCAAAGGTCATGTCGTGGTGGGAGAATTTGCGATGCACCGGATCATGTCCGACATACCGCAACGTGTCGTGCATCCAGCCCATGTTCCACTTGTGGGTAAAGCCGAGACCGCCCTGTTCGACCGGATGGCTCACCCCCGGCCACGCCGTCGATTCCTCGGCGATCAGCATGGCGCCGGGAACATTTTCAGCGATGGCGGCTGAAAGCTCCCGGAGGAAGGCGACGGCTTCGAGGTTCTCCCGCCCGCCATGGCGGTTCGGGATCCACTCGCCGGGCTGGCGCGAATAGTCGCGATACAGCATCGACGCGACCGCATCGACGCGGAGTCCATCGATGTGAAATGTCTCGAGCCAGAACACCGCGCTGGCAATCAGGAAATTCCTGACTTCGGTCCGGCCGAGATTGTAGATCAGCGTATTCCAGTCCTGATGGAATCCCTCTCTGGGATCTTCGTGTTCGTAGAGCGCGGTTCCGTCGAACCGGACGAGCCCGTGGGCATCGGTCGGAAAATGTCCGGGCACCCAGTCGAGAATGACTCCGAGACCCGCCGCATGACAGCGATCGACGAAGTCCGCCAGTTCTTCCGGCGTGCCGAGGGCGGGGAGCGGCGCGAATTGCGACAGCGGCTGGTACCCCCACGACCCGCCGAAAGGGTGCGCCGTGAGCGGCAGGAATTCGATATGGGTAAAGCCGAGATCGCGCACATAGGGGATCAGCGTGTCGGCGAGTTCGCGCCAGAGCAAGGGGCGGCCATCCGGGTGACGGCGCCACGAGGGGGCGTGGACTTCGTAGATGGATAACGGCTTGTCAGCACGGGCTTCGCGCGCGGCACACCAGGCGCCATCCCGCCAGCGAAACGCCGGGACCGGCGCGACGATGGAGGCGGTTGCCGGCGGGCCCTCGACCTGCCGCGCGACGGGGTCCGATTTCTGCTGGACTTCGCCCGAGTGCTGGAGAATTTCATACTTGTAGAGAGTTCCGGCGGAAAGTTCCGGAATGAAGAGTTCCCAGACGCCGGCATCGTGCCGGAACCGCATCGGGTGCCGGCGGCCATCCCAGCCGTTGAACGACCCGATAACGGAAACCCGCCGCGCGTTCGGCGCCCAGACCGCGAAGTGGACGCCCTCGACGCCCCCGATCGCGACGGGGATGGCGCCGAGGCATTCGGCGAGCCGCAGTTTCCGCCCCTCGGCGAGATCGCGGATTTCGTCGCGGCCGAGCAGCGGGCCGTAGCGGTAGGGATCGTCGATCTCCTGGCTGGAACCACCCCAATCGATCCTGAGCCGGTAGGACGCGGCCTCGACCGGCGCGCTTTCGAAAATGCCGCCCGCATGCACGCGGGTCATCGGCAGTTCCAGACCCGTGCCGCACAGGAGCGTGACGCCGCTCGCGCCGGGCTGGATGGTCCGGACGAACGTTCCGAGCGGCCCGTGGCAGGGACCAAGCACGCTGAACGGGTCGGCATGGGTTCCGGCCGCAAGCGCGTCCAGCGTTTCGTCAGCCGATGCCGGCATCCCCGCCTCCCTCGTGCCGCTCATGAATCCGGACCAGGCCGCTCAGCGGGATGTCGATCCAGCCGGGCCGGTTCGCCGCCTCGTAACAGATTTCATATGCGGCCTTCTCGATCATGAACAATGCAAGGACATCGCGCCACGCGGCTTCCGTGATCCATGGCCGCGGCGCCGTCATCGCGACCGCGCGATAGGCCTCGATGAAGGCCGCGGCGGCATCGGTGCGAAAGCGCGCGATCATGGCCTGCTGACGGTCTTCGCCGCGTTCGCTGGCCGCGAAAGCCGCGCGCTCCACCGTGGCGGCCGCGTAATCGAGGGATCGCAACAGACCGGCGACATCACGCAGGGGAGAGGATTTCTTTCGCCGCTCGGCAATCGGCTTGATGGGCTCGCCTTCGAAATCGATGATGAACGCATCGCCCTGCGCCACCAGAACCTGGCCGAGATGAAAGTCGCCATGCACACGGGTCAGCAGGGTTCCGGCGCCCGCCTCGGCGAGGCGCCGCAATCGGGTTTCGATCGCCGTCCGCTCGTCGCGCAGGCGCCGGATCAGGCCTTGCGTTTCCGGCCCGGCCCGGTCGGCCATCTGTTCGACCGCGGCGACGGCGGCGTCCAGCTGGCCTTTCGCGCCCTCGGCCCATGCCGCGATCTCGGCCTCGCCGGCCCGTTCGGTCGCGAAATCGGGTCCGGTGCCGAACTGCGCGAGGACCGAGTGCATCTCCGCGAGGCGCCGTCCGATCACCGAGACGAAGGAGAGATAGCCGGAGAGCGGATCGATCCCGCCGGGGTCGCGGAGTTCGGCGTGAATCGCGCCATCGACCGCGCGCCCGAGGACATCCAGCGTCCACTGCCAGGCATCGCCCTGGTTGCGGACAAACTGCTGGACGACGATCAGTGTGCGCCGATCGCCATCCGGATCGAGCCGCACGACTTCGCCCAGCAATGCGGGGATGTTCGCAAAGGACGCGTCGGTCAGAAAGCGGCTCATTTCGGTTTCGGGATGAATCCCGCGCTCCGTCCGCCGCAGGATCTTCATGACCGCGGCGTCGCCGACGATCAGAGAACTGTTGGATTGTTCGGCGGAAAAGCGGCGGATTTCCGCATCGTCGAGCGGCGGCAGGTCGTCGATCAGCGCGGTGGGTTCATAGCTGAGCCGGCCCGAGTCGAGCGAGATGCAGGATTTCGTCCTCAATCCGGCGATGATGTCGTGGCAGAAGCGGTCGAGCGCAAATGCGTCCGTCAGATAGCCGACCCGGCGGTGCCGGCGAATGCGGGCCAAGGCGAGCTGCTGGACGATACTTGCAACCGGGCCGTCATCCCAGACCACCGCGAGCGGCAGGAGATACACATCCCCCCTCCCCTCGCCCGCGAACTCGACCTCGATTTCGCAGAGCAGGAAATCGTCCTCCGCCGTGCCGAGCATATGGGCATTGGCGATCGTCACGCTCCGGACATGCCTGTCCTTCGCGGCGAACCAGCGCCGGCGCTGGAGATAGGGCGGGAGAATTTCGGTCTCGAGACTGTGCCGGCTGTCGACGGCAACGAGGTCGGCGAGGCCGAGCCGCATGACGAGGGTGATGTAATCGGGCAGCGGCTCCGATGGCTGGATGCGCCAGAAGGGCATCGCCGCTTCGGTCGTCAGGCTGAACCAGTAGAATGCGAACGGCGGCAGGGTCAGCATGTAGGGAAGCTGGCCCACCGGCGGGAACGGCGCGCCGCCGATGAGGTCGAGCGGAATCCGGCCATCGAAGGCCGCGAGGTCGAGTTCGACCGCCTGGGCGGTGCGGGCGAGGTTGTAGACGCAGAGTATCGTCTCCTCTCCGCCGTCCTGATCGGTCCACTCCCGCACATAGGCGAGCACCTTCCGGTTGCCGGGATAGAGAAAGCGCAAGCCGCCGCGCCCGAATGCGCGATGCCGGCGGCGGACGGCGAGCATCCTGCGCATCCAGTTCAGCAGCGAATACGGATCCTTCGCCTGCGCCTCGACATTCAGCGCCTGATAGCCGTAGAGCGGATCCATGATCGGCGGGAGGACGAGGGCGGCCGGGTCCGCGCGCGAGAAGCCGCCATTGCGGTCGGGCGACCACTGCATCGGCGTTCGCACGCCGTCCCGGTCCCCGAGATGGATGTTGTCGCCCATGCCGATCTCATCGCCATAGTAGATGACCGGCGTGCCGGGCATCGACAGCAGCAGGCCGTTCATCAGCTCGATGCGGCGCCGGTCCCGTTCGAGCAGGGGGGCGAGGCGGCGGCGAATGCCGAGATTGATCCGCGCCCGGCGATCGGCCGCGTAGGTTTCCCAAAGGTAATCACGTTCCTTATCCGTAACCATTTCGAGCGTGAGCTCGTCGTGGTTGCGCAGGAACACCGCCCACTGGCAGTTTTCCGGAATCTCCGGTGTCTGGCGCATGATATCGGAAATGGGAAAGCGGTCTTCCTGGGCGATCGCCATATACATGCGCGGCATCAGCGGGAAATGAAACGCCATGTGGCACTCGTCGCCTTCGCCGAAATAGGGGCGGGCGTCCTCGGGCCATTGATTGGCTTCGGCGAGGAGCATCCGCCCGGGCGCATGGGCATCGAGCGCGGCGCGGATCTGCTTCAGGATCGCGTGGGTTTCCGGGAGGTTTTCGTTGTTCGTTCCGTCCCGCTCGATCAGGTAGGGGACCGCATCGAGCCGCATGCCGTCCACGCCGAGATCGAGCCAGAAGCGCATGATGCCGAGCACTTCCTGCAGGACACGCGGATTGTCGAAATTGAGATCTGGCTGGTGACTGTAGAACCGATGCCAGTAATAGGCTCCCGCCACCGGATCCCACGTCCAGTTCGATTTCTCGGTATCGAGAAAGATGATGCGTGTGCCGTCGTATTTCCGGTCGGTGTCGGACCATACATAGTAGTTCCGCGCCGACGAGCCCGGCCGGGCATGCCGTGCGCGCTGGAACCAGGGGTGCTGATCGGACGTGTGGTTGACGACGAGTTCGGTAATGACGCGCAAGCCGCGGCGGTGCGCCGCGTCGATGAAGCGCCGCAGGTCGCCAAGCGAGCCGTATTCGGGATGAACCGCGCGATAGGCGCTGATGTCGTATCCGTCATCGCGGCGCGGCGAGGGATAGAACGGCAGGATCCAGACGGCCGTCACGCCGAGTTCGGCGATATAATCGAGCTTTTCGGTCAAGCCGGCAAAGTCGCCGACGCCATCGTTGTTCTTGTCGAAGAACGATTTGACGTGAACCTGATAGATCACCGCGTCCTTGTACCAGAGCGGATCGAACATGTTCGCCTGGGGTCGAATGATCTGATCGGTCAATGATGTCATTTGCGAATCCTCCAGATGCTGAAGGGTAGTTCGCCCGGGTCGAAATCGACGACCTGCTGCCGCCCGTGCCAGGTGAATGCGACGCCGCGCATGAGATCTTCGAGATGCAGGGCATCCCGCCCGGAAGACCCGTAGCGTTCGAGAGGGAGGTCGATCGTGGTTGTCTGCCACCGGCGGGGATCGAAACTGATCGCGACCAGCACGATGTTCGAGCGATCCGGACTGGCCTTTTCGAAGCACAGGACGTTGTCATTATCGCAATCGATGAAGTGCACGCCGAGGTGGCTTTGCAGGGCCGGGTTCTGCCGGCGGATCCGGTTGAGCAGGGAAATTTCCGCCACGATATTTCCGGCCCGCCCATAATCCCAGCTTCTGATCTGGTATTTTTCCGAATCGAGATATTCCTCTGTCCCTGGCGGCGCGGCGGCTTCGCAGAGCTCGAAGCCGTTATAGACGCCCCAGAGGCCGGACAGCGTCGCGGCGAGGGCCGCGCGGATCAGGAAGCCGGGGCGACCGCATGTCTGCAGGAACGCGGGATTTATGTCCGGCGTGTTGACGAAGAAATGGGGACGGAAATAGTCCCGTGTCGATGACTGCGTCAGTTCGACGAGGTAATTTTTCATTTCGTTAGCGGAATTTCGCCAGGTGAAATAGGTGTAGGATTGCGAGAATCCGATCTTCGCCAGGCGGTGCATGATCTTCGGCCGGGTGAAGGCCTCGGCGAGAAAGATCACGTCGGGATGGTTCCGCCGGATATCGGCGATCAGCCACTCCCAGAACGGGAACGGCTTGGTATGCGGATTGTCGACGCGAAAGATCCGTATCCCCTCGCGGATCCAGAAGAGGACGATATCGCGCAAGGCGTGCCAGAGCGCGGGTCGCGCGCCATCGGCGTAGAAATCGACATTCACGATATCCTGGTATTTCTTCGGCGGATTTTCGGCATACTTGATCGAGCCGTCCGGCCGCCAGTCGAACCATTCCGGGTGCTCGGCCAGCCATGGATGGTCCGGAGCGCACTGGATGGCGAAGTCCAGCGCGATTTCGAGGCCCTGCCCGGCCGCCGCAGAGATCAGGCGGCGAAAATCGTCGAACGAGCCGAGCTCGGGATGGATCGCGTCATGTCCGCCCTCGGCACCGCCGATGGCGTAGGGGCTTCCCGGATCGCCGGGATTGGCGACGAGCGTGTTGTTCGGCCCCTTGCGGTTCTTCCGGCCGATGGGATGGATCGGCGGGAAATACAGGACATCGAATCCCATGGCGCGGATTCGCGGCAATGCGGCGATCACGTCGTCGAAGGTGCCGTGGCGATCGGCGTCGCCGCTCTGGCTGCGGGGGAAGATTTCGTACCAGCTCGCGAAACCCGCGGCGCGACGCTCGGAATCGATCGGCAAGGCGGGTTCGTGCCGTTCCAGGAAGCGACGCTCCTCGGCATCGCGCATCGCGGCGATGATGGCGGGCGCGGTCAGTTTTCCGACCTGCTCTCCGGGAGCGCAGCGTTCGAGCCCCGCTCGGCATTCGGCCAGAATGGTTCTGGCCTCTTCGCCGGCCCGCGCGATCGCGGCGTCCAGCAACTGCCGGCCTTCAACAAGCTCAAGCCGGACATCGAGGCCGGCCTCGTGTTTCTTCGCGAGCTCGTCGGCGAAGGTGCCGTAGCGATCCACCCATGCCTCGATGGTGAATTCGGCGCGGCCGATCGCGCTCAGCCCGAATTGGGCGCGCCAGCGATCGTTGCCGATGGCCGCCATCGGCGCGCGCCGCCAGGCTGGCTCGCCGGACATCCGCCAGAGCAGGTCGGCCGCGAGGCGGCCGTGGCCGTCGCAAAGGAGATCGGCCTCGACCGTCACGTCTTCACCGGCCATCCGCTTCACCGGAAAGCGCCCGCCATCGACGGCCGGCGCAATCGCCTCGATCGCGATGCGCGGCGCATCGACCGAATGGCGCGGGGATTCCGGTGAATGGTGGGCGGGCAGCGGCGAGGTCGTGAACCAGGCGAGGCCGGCGGCGTTCCATCCCTCGAGCGGGACCGGAACCGGCGCCGCGGCCCGGCCGGCCAGAAACGCATGCAGTTCGTGGCGATCGGGCTCGGCACCCGTTGGGGAGCAGGCGAGCGCCAGTCCGCGACCATCGGCGCCGAACCGGGCGAACAGGGACGTTGCCGCGTGCGGCGGCGCGAGGCTGAAGGGCCGCCCCGCGAACACCTCGCGGCTGGCCCGGCGCAAGTTGTTGAGCGCCGTCACGGCGGCGCGCTGGCGGGGTGGAATGGCGGCGTTCATCACCCAGGCCGTGCCGAGAAAGCCCGCGACGGCGAGGCGCCAGTCCGCGACGGTTTGCGACGCCGCGAGCGGCGGCACGGCGAAGCTGGCGACGTTGCCCGCGCAGGCGATCCGTTCGAGATCGTCGGCGAGCCAGGCGGCCTCGCCATCCCACCAGCACGACGATGCGGCGATGTGATCGAATTCCCCGCCCACGAGGTCGGCGATCTGCGGCGGCGCCGCGCCGAAGGGGGCGGCGATGGCGGTCCAGCCCGGATTGCGCGCGCGCGCGTCGCGGTTCAGCC
>NZ_AFPR01000096.1:0-6418 GCF_000219295.1 Acidiphilium sp. PM | reverse complement strand
GACCTTGCCCTCGGCGTCGTAGACCGGGTTGTAGGTGGCCTGGAGCCAGACGTGGCGGCCGCCCTTGGCGACGCGCTCGAACTCGGCGGAGAGAAATTCGCCCTGGCGCAGGCGTTCCCAGAAGGCCTGGTATTCGCGGCTGGCGGCGTAGCCATCGATCGCGAAGAGGCTGTGCTGGCGGCCCACGACCTCGTCGCGCGCGTAGCCCATGAGGTGGAGGAAATTGTCGTTGGCTTCGAGGATGGTGCCGTCGAGCGCGAACTTGATGACGGCCTGGGAGCGCTCGATGGCGTTGAGGATGCTTTCGTTTTCGGCGGCGGCCCGTTTCTCGGCGGTGATGTCGAGGGCGACCTTGACCACCTTCGCGACCTTGCCGGCGCGGTTGCGGACGGGGACGTAGGAGGCGCGGAGCCAGACATCGCCGCCGGACTTGGCGATGCGGCGGAACTCGCCGGAGCAGAAGGCGCCGCCGCGCAGGCGCTGCCAGAACTCGCCGTAGGCGGCGGCATCGCGTTCCTCGGCGGAGAGAAAGATGCGGTGATGGCGGCCAGCGATTTCGCCGATGCGGTAGCCCACCAACTGAAGAAAATTGTCGTTGGCATCAGTAATCGTGCCGTCGGGGGCAAAGCTGATGATGCCGAAGGAGTCCCCAAGTGCGTCGAATGTTCGAGAATTATCTAAAATTTGACGCATATTGCCAATCGTCATGTATCGGACTCCGTGTTGACTTGGTCTGTTCTTGTTTGTTGCGGGTCTATGCCGGTTTTCTTAACAGGTTCTTGCGCCGGTCCGAGTTTTTTCGCCGCCTGCCATACGGCGCGGGCATGGTGGGGCGATTCCGCTTCGGGTCGGGCGGCGGGCGGGTTAGGGTTGCGGGGTGACGACGCCGGAGGGTGGTTCGATGGAGGCGATGGAGATTGCGGGCGGGTGCCATTGCGGGGCGGTGCGGTATGTGATCGGCGGGCGGCCCCGGCGGCATTCGCTGTGTTTCTGCGCCGATTGCCGGCGCTGCGCGGGGGCGCCGGTGGTGGGCTGGGCGGTGGTGGACGAGGGTTTGCTCCGGGTCAGCGGCGAGGTCGCGGTCTATCGCTCCTCCGGCGACGTGGAGCGCTCGTTCTGCCCGAGATGCGGCGCGGGGCTGTTCTACCGGAGCAAAAAACTGTTTCCGGGGAGCGTGGACGTGCAGACGGGCACGTTCGACGACCCCGAGATTCTGCCCCCGACCGAGGCGATCCAGATGGCGGAAGCGCCGTCATGGATGGCGGAGATTGGGGAGTTGCCGAAGCATTGGCGGTGGCCGTAATTATCATCAATTAGCTTCGTGGCTTTGCTTTCGCTTTCTGATATTTGTCTTTATTCAGTTTTTGTACCAATCGTGAGTTTTGGCTTTGGTCGATAATTAAGGGATTTCGATGCCGGAAAAATCGATGGCCACTGAAAAATCCCGGCTTGGTGTCGATGGTATCTTCGAAAACTGGTCAGAATTTATTGCGCTTGCAAGCGGCGTTGCTGCTGTCGCTGGTGCAGTTTATAATTGGGCATATTTTGCCGCGCTTGGCGCGCCACAATTAACAGAAATTTTCTCGATATCGGATGAAATATCCTCGACGATCACTTGGCTAACAGGAACAATAATTATATATCTAATAAATTATATAAATTTTTATTTTATTGCAATCAATTCAAACCAAAAATATCTCAGTATATTTAAGAGAAAAATTACGATTTATATTTTATTTTTATTATCTTTTATTATTTATTTATTTACAGCTAAAACAGATTTTATATCATATATAATTGTTCTGATTATTTGGTATTATTTTTCTGAACAATTTATATCGAGATTTGGTTTAGAGAATTCATCGAGAGCAGCCTTGCTCGTTATCGTTGCTCCAACGCTCTTGTGCTACAGTTTTTTAAATGGTGGAAAGGCAGGAACAGCAGCAGGGCTCGTAGATCATGGAAACAACATTATAAAATTTAGTAACGGACAGATTAAAAAGAACGTTGAACTGCTAAGAATTTTGAATAATGGGCTTATATATAGAATTCCAAAAACTGGATTAATTGATTATGTTAGCTGGAACGGTTATGTTCGTGTCGGCATACAAGGAAAAAAGCCTGATACACACCTGAGAATCTGCACAGATTTTGGATTTTTTTGTTCTGTACATGATGACTTCGCTTCACTGAAGTAATTTTTGTTACCGCGTCCCCTCCCCTCACACGGAGAAATACTTCGCGTGGGGGTTCAAAACGACGATGGCGCTGGTGGATTGTTCGGGATGGAGCTGGTGTTCGTCCGAGAGGGACACGCCGATGCGTTCGGCGTCGAGGAGGCGGAGGAGAAGACTCTGGTCCTCGAGGTTCGGGCAGGCGGGGTAGCCGAAGGAGTAGCGTGAGCCGCGGTAGGACTGGGCGAGCATTTTTTCCATGTCGCGGTCGTCTTCGGCGGCGAAGCCGAGTTCGGCGCGGATGCGTTTGTGGGTGTATTCGGCCATGGCCTCGGCCATTTCGACGGAGAGGCCGTGGAGGTAGAGGTAGTCCTGGTAGCGGTTTTCCTCGAACCAGGCGCGGGCGGTTTCGGAGGCTTTTGCTCCCATGGTGACGACTTGCAGGCCGATGACGTCGCGTTCGGCGTCGTCCACGTCGCGGAAGAAGTCGGCGATGCATTCGCCGTCGTCGCGCGGCTGGCGCGGGAGGGTGAAGCGGGCGAGTTCGGTGGCGCCGTCCTCGGCGAAGAGGATGAGGTCGTTGCCCTGGCCGGCGGCTTTCCAGTAGCCGTAGATGGCCTGGGGCTTGAGGATGGAGTCGGCGGCGCAGAGGTCGAGCATGCGCTTCATGACGGGGCGGAGTTCCTGACGGGCCCAGCCCATGAAGTCTTCCAATGACTTGCCCTGCTTGCGGAAGCCCCACTGGAACTGGAAGAGGGAGCGTTCGTTGATGTAGGGGACGAGGGCTTTCTGCGGGGCCTCGATGATCCTTGCGCCCCAGAAGGGCGGGGTGGGGACCGGGGTTTCGCGGGTGAGGCGGCGGCGGCGGGCCTGGGCGGCGGAGATGTCGACCGGAGCGAAGCCGCGGGCGTCGGCCTGGCCGAGGGTGCGCTTGGTGTTGCGGGCCTTGCCGCGGCGCTTGGACTGGAGGGCGGCGAGGTAATCGTCGAAGCCGTTGCCGGTGACGCGGTCCATCAGATGGAGGCCGTCGAAGGCGTCGCGCGCGTAGGCGACGCGCCCGGAGGCGTAGGCGGCGACGCAGTCTTCCTCGACATAGTTGCGGGTGAGGGCGGCGCCGCCGAGGAGGACGGGAATGTCGAGCCCCTGGCGGGACATTTCCTCGAGGTTTTCGCGCATGACGACGGTGGATTTGACGAGGAGGCCGGACATGCCGATGGCGTGGGCGCGGTGTTCCCGGGCGGCGGCGACCATGTCCGCCAGGGGGACCTTGATGCCGAGATTGACGACGCGGTAGCCGTTGTTGGTGAGGATGATGTCGACGAGGTTCTTGCCGATGTCGTGCACGTCGCCCTTCACGGTGGCGAGGACGATGGTGCCTTTCTGCTGGCCCTCGACGCGCTCCATGTAGGGTTCGAGGTAGGCGACGGCGGCCTTCATGGTTTCGGCGGATTGCAGGACGAAGGGGAGCTGCATCTTGCCGGCGCCGAAGAGCTCGCCCACGGTTTTCATGCCGTCGAGCAGGAGGTTGTTGATGATGTCGAGCGGGGCGTGGGTTTTCATCGCCTCGTCGAGATCGTCGGCGAGGCCCTTGCGGTCGCCATCGACGATGCGGTCGCGCAGGCGGCCCTCGACGGTGTCGGCCCTGGCCTTTTTCACCGCGTCGGCGGCCTTGCGGTCGGCGAACATTTCGAGGACGCGCTGGAGGGGGTCGTAGTCCTCGCGGCGGCGGTCGAAGATGAGGTCTTCCATGACCCGCACTTCCTCGGGCGGGATGAGGTGCAGGGGGCGGATCTTGGAGACGTGGACGATGGCGCCGGTCATGCCGGCCTTCACCGCGTGGTCGAGGAAGACGGAGTTCAGCACCGCGCGGGCGGCGGGGTTGAGGCCGAAGGAGATGTTGGACAGGCCGAGGATGATCTGGATGTCGGGGAAGGCATCGCGGATCAGCTTGATGCCTTCGAGGGTCCAGAGGCCGAGCTTGCGGTCGTCCTCGTTGCCGGTGGCGATGGTGAAGGTGAGCGGGTCGATCAGCAGGTCGGATTGCGGGAGGCCGTGCTTGCGGCAGGCGAAATCGACCAGGCGGGTGGCGATTTCGAGCTTCTGCGCCGGCTCCTTGGCCATGCCGGTCTCGTCGATGGTGAGGGCGATGACGGCGGCGCCGAACTTGCGGGCGAGGAGCATGCGCTCCTCGGCGATGTGCTCGCCATCCTCGAAATTGATCGAGTTGATGATGGGCTTGCCGCCGTGGAGCTTGAGGGCGGCCTCGATGACGGGGGTTTCGGTGGAGTCGATCACCAGCGGGGCGTTCACCGACGAGGTGAAGCGGGTGATGATTTCGGACATTTCGCCGAGTTCGTCGCGGCCGACGAAGGCGGTGCAGATGTCGAGCGCGTTGGAGGCCTCGGCGACCTGTTCGCGGCCCATGGCGATGCAGCCGTCCCAGTCGTGCTTTTCCTGCAGCTCGCGCCATTTCTTCGAGCCGTTGGCGTTGCAGCGCTCGCCGATCGAGAAATAGGCGTTTTCCTGGCGCAGCGGGGTGGAGCCGTAGAGGCTGGCGACCGAGGGGATCCAGACCGGCTTGCGCGGGACGGGCGCGGGGCGGACTTCGCCGAGGCGGCGGAGCATGGCGTCGAGGGCGGCGATATGCGGTGTCGAGGTGCCGCAGCAGCCGCCGATGAGGTTGATGCCGTCCTCGCGGATGAAGCGTTCGAGCCAGGTGGCGAGTTCGTCCGGCGTGAGCGGGTAATGGGTCTTGCCATCGACCAGCTCGGGCAGGCCGGCATTGGGCTGCACCGAGATGAGGCCGGGCCAGTTCTGCGCGAGGTAGCGCACGTGCTCGGCCATTTCCTGCGGGCCGGTGGCGCAGTTCAGGCCGATCAGCGGCACGTCGAGCGCCTGGATCACGGTGGCGGCGGCGGCGATGTCCGGCCCGACGAGCAGGGTGCCGGTGGTCTCGACGGTGACCTGGACGAAGATCGGCGTGTCGCGTTTCTGCTCGGCGCGGGCGATCCTGGCGCCGTTGACGGCGGCCTTGATCTGCAGCGTGTCCTGGCAGGTTTCGATCAGGATGGCGTCGACCCCGCCCTCGATCAGGCCGCGGCACTGCTCGGCGAGGCCGGCTTCCAGCGGGTCGTATTCGATGTTGCCGAGGGTGGGCAGCTTGGTGCCGGGGCCGACGCTGCCGATCACGTAGCGGTCGCGCCCGTCGGCGAAGGTTTCGGCGGCCTCGCGGGCGAGTTCGGCGGCGATGCGGTTGATCTCGCGGGCGCGGTCGCCGAGCTCGAACTCGGCGAGGGTGATGGGCGAGCCGCCGAAGCTGTTGGTCTCCACCATGTCGGCGCCGGCTTCGTAGTAGCCGCGATGGATTTCGCGCACGAGGTCGGGGCGGGAGAGGTTCAATACCTCGGTGCAGTTTTCCTTGCCCCAGAAGTCGCGCTCGGTATCGAGGGTGAGGGCCTGGACGCGCGATCCCATGCCACCGTCGCAGAGGAGGACGCGGTGGCGGAGGGCTTCGAGGAGGGAGGGTCTGCTCATGGTGGTGGGAATATAGGATGCGCGCCACATTTCCAATGCGGGGCGGCGGCGGGCTGCATTGATCGGGGCGGGCCGGGGCGTATACCGGCGGCGGCGGAGGGATATGGATGACGGTGGGTGGCAACGACAGCAGCGCGCGCTTGCGCGACGACAGCAGCGCGCGCTTGCGCGACGACCGCAACGCGCGCTTGCGCGACGACGGCAGCGCGCATGACGGGCGGTTCGCGACCGGGGTGGCGGCGGTGCTGTTCGCCTCGCTGGTCTGGGGCACGACCGGCACGGCGGCGACGTTCGCGCCCGCGGTCGGGCCGCTGGCGATCGGCGCCGCGGCGATGGGGATCGGCGGGCTGTTGCAGGCGCTGCTCGCCGCCCCGCGCATCCTGCGCGACCTGCCGGCGCTGGCGCGGCACGGGCGGCTGCTGGCGGCGGGCGGTGTCGCGGTCGCGCTGTACCCCCTCGCCTTCTACAGCTCGATGCGGCTTTCGGGTGTGGCGGTGGGAACGGTGGTGACCCTCGGCTCGGCGCCGATCTTCTCGGCGCTGATCGAGCGCGCACTCGCCGGCACGCGGCTCTCCGCGCGCTGGGCCGCCGGCGCGCTGCCGGGGATTGCCGGCATGGCGCTGCTCGCCCTTTCGGAACCTGGGGCCGCCGCGGGCGAGGGAAGCGTCCTCGGGATCGGGCTCGGCCTCGTCGGCGGGCTGACCTATGCG
>NZ_AFPR01000097.1:0-10626 GCF_000219295.1 Acidiphilium sp. PM | reverse complement strand
CCCTTCGCCGGCGATGGGCGAGACGGAGACGCCGTGGTTGGAGCGGGAATAGGCGCCGGCGAAGCCGCGCGAGGTGGCCAGCGCGATGTGGCTGCGCGACCAGGAGGCGCCCGCACCCTCGGAATTGGTGATGCCCTTGACCGCGAGGGCCGCCTCTTCCGCCGCGGCGGCGCGGGCGAGCAGCGCCTCGACGCCGGGCTCGGCCGGATCGTCCATGTCGAGCGGGGCGGAATCGGGCGGCGGCGGCGCGTCGGGGATGGTGGAGAAGCGATCCTCGGGGACGACGCGGGCCATCGCCACCGCCTGTTCGGCGAGGCGGGAGAAGCCTGCGGGGTCGATCGCGCCGGAGGAGACGATGGCGCTGCGGCTTCCCACGAAGACGCGCAGGCCGACCGTGTCGCTTTCGGCGCGCTCGATCTCCTCGACCTTGCCGAGGCGGCGGCCGACGGAGAGCGAGGTGCCGGAGCCCATCAGCGCATCGGCCTCATCGGCGCCGGCGCGCTTCGCGGCGTCGAGCAGGGCGTCGAGCAGGTCGAGCCGGTTCACGCCGCCAGCCTCTCAATGATTTTCGGCATCTGCGGCACGCGGCCGACCGGGCCGATCGCGGCAAGGGTGGGCTTGGCGCGGAAGATGCGGGTGGCGACGTTGGTGATGTCGTCCACCGTCACGGCGTCGATCTTCGCGACGGTTTCGGCGGTCGGCACGATGCGGCCGAAGATCTGCCACTGGCGGGCGATCTGCTCGCAGCGGCTGCCGGTGCTTTCCAGCGACATCAGCAGCCCGGCCTTGACCTGGGCGCGGGCGCGGCGGAGTTCGGCCTCGGAGACGCTCTGGCGAACCTTGGCCAGCTCGCCGAGGGTGACGGGGACGAGTTCGGCCGCCTCGGCCTCGCCGGTGCCGGCATAGATGCCGAACAGCCCGGCATCGCGCGCCGGCAGGGCGAAGCTGTAGATCGAGTAGACGAGGCCGCGCTTCTCGCGGATTTCCTGGAACAGGCGCGAGGACATGCCGCCGCCGAGCAAAGTGGAGAGCAGCATCGCGGCGTGGAAATCGGGATCGGCGTAGCCGACGGCGGGGAAGCCGAGGACGAGATGCGCCTGGTCGAGATCGCGCAGCTCGCGGTATTCGCCGCCGGCATAATCGGCCGGCAGCGGCTCGGCGCGCGTCGCGGCCGGCAGGTCGGCGAAGTGCTTCGCCACGAGATCGACCACGCGGGCGTGTTCGAGATTGCCGGAAGCGGCGATGACGAGGTTCTCGGGCGTGTAGTGCGCCTTCATGTAGCGGCGCAGCGCGTCCGGCCCGATGGCGCGGATGATCTCCTCGGTGCCGAGGGTGGGCCAGCCCATCGGCTGGTCGGGATAGGCGGCGAGCTGGAAATGGTCGAACACGATATCGTCCGGCGTGTCGTTCGCCTGGCCGATCTCTTGCAGGATGACGCCGCGCTCGCGCTCGAATTCCGCCGGATCGAAGGTGGAATGGCAGAGGATGTCGCCGATGATGTCGATACCGAGGGAGAGATCCTCCTTCAGCAGCTTCACGTAATAGGCGGTCTGCTCGCGCGAGGTGTAGGCGTTGATGTGGCCGCCGACATCCTCGATCGCCTCGGCGATGGCGGCGGCACTCCGGCGCTCGGTGCCCTTGAAGGCCATGTGTTCGAGGAAATGCGAGACGCCGTTTTCCGCCGCCGTCTCGTGGCGGGTGCCGACGCCGGCATAGGCGCCGAAGGAGACGGTCTCCACCCGGTCCATCCGTTCGGTCAGGATGGTCAGGCCGGAGTCGAGTTTCGTCACCTGCACTGTGTCACTCATGCATCGTTCCTGTGCGCGAAATGGCGGACCAGGGTCTCGACCTCGCCGAGGCTGTTGCCCGCGCGTACGAAATGTTCCTGACGATCATATAGGTCGTCGAGCCGCGGCGGCAGCCCCGGGCGGATGCCGATCGCGCGATGCATCGCCTCGGGGAACTTGGCGGGGTGCGCGGTCGCCGCGGCGATGACCGGCACGCCGACCGGGGCGGCGGCGCGGGCGGCGGCGATGCCGATCGCGGTATGCGGGTCGGCGATGTAGCCTGACTCGGCGCGGATGCGGGCGATTTCGGCAAGGGTCGCCGCATCGTCGAGGGCGAGGCCGGCGAAGTCGCGCCGGACCGACTGCCAGACCTCGCGGGAGACCTTCATCGTGCCGCTGGCGCGGAAATCGACCATGGTGCGGGCGGTCTCCGGCGCATCCCTGCCCAGCGCCTCGAACAGGAGGCGCTCGAAATTCGAGCTGACCTGGATGTCCATCGAGGGGGAGACGGTTTCGACCACGCCGGCGGTGCGCATGTCGTTGGCGGCGAGGAAGCGGGCGAGGATGTCGTTCGCGTTGCTGCCGACGATGAAGCGCTCGATCGGCAGGCCCATCTGGCGCGCCGCCCAGGCGGCGAGGATGTTGCCGAAATTGCCGGTCGGCACCGCGACGGCGACCGGGCGGTCCGGCGCGCCGAGGGCGAGGGCGGCGGCGGCGAAATAGGGGATCTGGCCGGCGATGCGCGCCCAGTTGATCGAGTTGACCGCCGACAGGCGCAGCTCGGTGCGGAAGGGCGCATCGGCGAACATCGCCTTCACCAGGTCCTGGCAGTCGTCGAACGTGCCGGAGAGGGCGATGTTGAGGACGTTGCGGGCCTTGACCGTGGTCATCTGCCGGCGCTGGACCTCGGAGGTGCGGCCTTCGGGGTGGAGGATGGCGATGTCGACCCGCAGGCGGTCGCGGCAGGCCTCGATCGCGGCGGAGCCGGTATCGCCCGAGGTGGCGCCCACGATCGTCACCCGCTCGTCGCGGGCGGACAGGACATGGTCGAACAGGCGGCCGGCGACCTGGAGGGCGAGATCCTTGAAGGCGAGGGTCGGGCCGTGGAACAGTTCCAGCACGAAGAGCGAGGGTTCGAGCTGGACCAGCGGGACGACCGCCGCATGGTCGAACCCGCGATAGGAGGCGCGGGTGATGGCTTGCAGATCGTCGAAGCCGATGGCGCCGCCGGTCATGAACGGGGCCATGACGCGGGCGGCGAGCTCGGCATAGGGCAGGCCGCGCAGCGCGCGCCATTCCGCCGGCGAGAAGACCGGCCAGGTCTCGGGCACGAACAGCCCGCCATCCTCGGCCAGCCCGGCCAGCAGGACATCGTCGAATTCACGGGACGGGGCCGCACCGCGGGTGGAGACGTAGCGCATCGGCAGGTCGTTCCTGGAAAGGCGTCAGCGTGCGGCGCCGCGCGCGGCGGCGCCGCTGCGGATCAGGCGTTGGCGATCGTCTCGCCGTCGTCCTGGGCGCGGCGGGCCTGCCAGAGGCCGACGAAATCCACCGGGCCGAGCATCACCGGCGGGAAGCCGCCATCGCGGGTGACATCGGCGAGGATGTTGCGGGCGAAGGGGAACAGCAGGCGCGGGCATTCGACGAGCAGCACCGGCTCGATCTGGTTGTCCGGAATGCCGGTCAGGGTGAACACGCCGGCATAGGACAGGTCGGCGATGAACACGGTGAGGTCCTTGCCGCCCTCGGCGCCGTTGCCGCTTTCGGCCGGGGCCGGATGGGTCGCTTCCGCGCGGGTGGTCAGCGTCACCTCGTAGACATGGGCGTCGTCCTGCAGGCGCTGGACCTGAACGTCGAGGTTGATGTTCACGGTCGGAGCCTGGCGGAGGAGCGTATAGATCGCCGGCGCACCGGGAACCTCGAAGGACAGGTCCTTCGTGTACTGGATGTTGAGCGTGAGCGGCGCGATCTGCGTTTCGGACATTGGTGGTGGCTCCATTTGACTGATGGCCCGCCTAGCACAGGGGCGCGTTTGGTGCCAGCATGACGCGACAAGGAGCTTGCGCCATGACCAGGAGCGTGTTCATCGACGGCGAGGCCGGAACGACCGGCCTGCAGATAGTGGAGCGGCTGCGGCGGATGCCCGGCGTGGCGTTGCGCAGCCTCGACCCGGCGATGCGCAAGGACCCTTCCGCGCGCCGCGCGATGATGGAATCCGTGGACCTCGTGGTGCTCTGCCTGCCGGATGCGGCCGCGCGCGAGGCCGCCGCCATGGTGGAGGGAATGGGCAGCGCCGCCCCGCGCCTGCTGGACGCCAGCACGGCGCACCGGACCGCGCCCGGCTGGACCTACGGGTTCGCCGAACTGGCGCCGGGACAGGCGGCCGCCATCGCCGCGGCGCCGCGCGTCGCCAATCCGGGCTGCTACGCCACCGGCGCCATCGCCCTGCTGCGGCCGCTGGTCGATGCCGGATTGCTGCCGGAGGATCATCCGGTCGCGATCAACGCGGTGTCGGGATATTCGGGGGGCGGCAAGGCGATGATCGCCGATCACGAGAGCGCCGGCGGCCCGCCCTTCGAGCTCTACGCGCTGTCGCTCAACCACAAGCACCTGCCGGAGATCGTCGCCCATGCCGGGCTGACGCGGCGGCCGATCTTCGTCCCTTCGGTCGGGCATTTCCGCCAGGGCATGCTGGTCTCGATACCGCTGCATCTCGACACCCTGCCCGGCCGGCCGACCGCGCGCGAGATCGGCTCGGCGCTGATGGACCGGTATGACGGCGGCGGGCAGGTGGTGGTCCGCAAGACGCCCTGCGAGCAGCGGCTGGAGGCGGCGGCGGCCGAAGGTTCGGACCTGATGGAGCTGTTCGTGTTCGAAAACGAGGCCGAAAGCCAGGCGGTGCTGGTGGCAAGACTCGACAACCTGGGCAAGGGCGCCTCGGGCGCGGCGGTGCAGAATATCGGACTGATGCTCGGGCTGAACGCGAACCGGGAGGTCCGCGCCGCGGCGCACGCCTGATCTTGACCCGCCGCACGGCGCCGCCCACGATGGGCGCCGAGAGGAGGGCAAACCGATGCGCCTTTTCATCGCCCTCGATCTGCCCTGGGAGATCCGGCAGACCCTGGCGGGCTTCGCCTTCAACCTGCAGGGCGCGCGCTGGGTGCCGGCGCAGAACATGCACGTGACGCTGCGCTTCATCGGCGAGGCCAGCCGGCTGCAGGCCGAGGAGATCGATCACGCGCTCGCCGCGATCCGCGCGCCGGGGTTTCCGCTTACCCTGGCCGGGGCTGGCTGGTTCGAGAAGGGCGGCCGGGTGACCTCGCTGTGGATCGGGGTGGACCGCAATCCGGCGCTGCTGCACCTGCAGTCGAAGATCGAGACCGCGCTGCGGCGGATCGGCCTGCCGCCGGAACGCCGCCGCTACGCGCCGCACGTGACGCTGGCACGGATGGATCTGCCGGTGGGACCGCGCTTCGCCGAATTCGTGCAGAGCCACAATCTCTACCGCTCGCCGCCGATCGAGGTGGGTCACATGACGCTGTTCAGCTCGCACCTGAGCGACGACCATCCGGCCTATACGGCGGAGGTCGAATACGAACTCGGCGTGGCGCCCGCGCCCTGAGCGGGGGCTGACGAGGATCGGGATGGCCGCAATGAAAACGGCCCGGATCGGTGATCCGGGCCGTTCTGCGTCACGCCGGGGGCGGCGCCACTTCGTCAGGCGGGAGCCTGCATTACTTCATCGTCGGCATCACGAATTCGGCGCCGGCGCGGATGCCGGTGGGCCAGCGGGTCGTGATCGTCTTGAGCTTGGTGTAGAAGCGCACGCCTTCCGGCCCGTGCATGTGGTGGTCGCCGAACAGCGAGGCCTTCCAGCCGCCGAAGGAGTGGAACGCCATCGGCACCGGAATGGGCACGTTGATGCCGACCATGCCGACCTGGATGCGGTGGGCGAATTCGCGGGCCGAATCGCCGTCGCGGGTGAAGATCGAGGTGCCGTTGCCGAATTCATGGGCGTTGATCATCCCCGCCGCCTCGTCGAAGCTGCCGGCGCGGACCACCGAGAGCACCGGGCCGAAGATTTCCTCGCGGTAGATCTTCATCTCCGGGGTGACGCGGTCGAACAGCGTGCCGCCGATGAAGAAGCCGTTCTCATAGCCCTGGCGGCGGAAATCGCGGCCATCGACGACCAGTTCGGCGCCGGCGGCGATGCCCTCGTCGATATAGCCCCGCACCTTGTCGAGATGCTGGCGGGTGACGAGCGGGCCCATCTCGGCCTCGGGGTCGGTGCCCGGGCCGATGCGCAGGTCGCGCACGCGGGGGGCGAGGCGCTCGACCAGCGCGTTGGCGGTTGCCTCACCGACCGGGACGGCGACCGAGATCGCCATGCAGCGCTCGCCGGCGGAGCCATAGGCGGCACCCATCAGCGCATCGACCGCCTGGTCCATGTCGGCGTCGGGCATGATGATCATGTGGTTTTTCGCGCCGCCCAGCGCCTGGGCGCGCTTGCCGTGGCGGGCGGCGGTTTCATAGATGTAGCGGGCGATCGGCGTCGAGCCGACGAAGCTGACGGCGGAAATGTCGGGATGGGCGAGCAGCGCGTCCACCGCGGTCTTGTCGCCATGGACGACGTTGAACACGCCATCCGGCAGGCCGGCGTCCTTCAGCCATTGCGCGAGCAGCAGGGCGGCCGAGGGGTCGCGCTCGGAGGGCTTGAGGATGAAGCAGTTGCCGCAGGCGAGGGCGACGGGGAACATCCACATCGGCACCATCGCCGGGAAGTTGAACGGGGTGATGCCGGCGACGACGCCGAGCGGCTGGCGGACGGAGTGGCTGTCGATCCTGGTGCCGACATTCTCGGTGACCTCGCCCTTGAGCAGCAGCGGGGCGGCGGTGGCGAACTCGACCACCTCGATGCCGCGCTGCACCTCGCCCTTCGCATCCGAGATCACCTTGCCGTGCTCGGCGGAGATCACCGCGGCGAGATCGTCGATCCGCTCCTCGAGGATGTGCAGGAAGCGGTTGAGGATGCGCGCGCGGCGCAGCGGCGTGGTTTCGGACCAGGCGGGGAAGGCGCGGCGCGCGACCTCGACCGCGGCGGCCACTTCGCTGTCCGCGGCAAGCGGCACCTGGCCGGAGACCTCGCCGGTCGCGGGATTGAAGACCGGCGCCGTGCGGCCGCTGCCGCCGGGGACGAGACGACCGTCGATGAAATGCTGGATCTCGGTGGACATGGAAAAACTTCCTCCGCCTGGTTGCATGGCAGACCCGGCTTTGGCACTTCGAATTCCGCGTATCAACGCGCAGGATTGCGGCATCGATGTGCGTGAAATAACGTCTGACCCGATGAACTGGGACCGGATCCGGATTTTTCTCGCCGTGGCGCGGCACGGCCAGATTCTCGGCGCGGCGCGGCAGCTCCGGCTCAACCACGCGACGGTGGGGCGGCAGCTTTCGGCGCTGGAAGAGGAACTGGGCCCGAAGCTGTTCGAGCGGCATACCGGCGGCTGCACGCTGACCGGGGCGGGCGAGGCGCTGCTGCTCGCCGCCGAGCGGGCGGAATCGGATTTCCTGCGCGTCGGCACGGCACTGGCCGGCACGGCGGAAGCGGTGGCCGGGGTGGTGCGCGTCGGCGCGCCGGATGGGCTCGGGAACTATTTCCTTGCCCGCGAACTCGGCGCGCTGGCGGCGCGGCACCCAGAACTGACCATCCAGCTCGTGCCGCTGCCGCGCACCTTCTCGCTGTCACGGCGGGAGGCCGATCTCGTCATCACGCTGGAGCGGCCGAAACAGGGGCGGCTCGTGGTGCGCAAGCTCACCGACTATACGTTGAGCGTCTATGCCGCCGCGTCCTATCTCGACCGGCACGGGCCGATCCGGCGGCAGGAGGATCTCGCCGGGCATCTGTTCGTCACCCATGTCGAGGAGCTCGCCTATAGCCGCGCGCTCGACTACGCGGCGACGCTGGGGCGGATCATGCGGCGGCATTTCGAATGCGGCAGCGTGGTCGGCCAGATGGAGGCGGTGCGGGCGGGGCATGGAATCGGCATCCTGCACGATTACGCGGCCATCGGGTTTCCCGAGCTGCGCCGCCTCGTGCCTGACCTGCGCTTTACCCGGAGCTACTGGCTGATCGCCCACCCCGACACGCACAAGACAAGGCGGGTGAGCGAGGTGGCCCGGCATATCGGCGAGCGGCTGGGCGCGGCGCGCGGACGGTTCATCGCCCCCTGAGCGGCCGCAAGCCCCGCACCGATACATTCTGCACATGAATGATATTGAGACAGGGCATGTTCATCGAACCGCCACAAGGACCCATCTGCATCTCCGTAAGCCGGCTGCTCCCTGCCGGCGGAAACCGACGGAACGGCCGAAGAGCCTTCCGCGACATGGAGAAGTGCAATGACGAAGACGATCAAGATCATGGCGGCGCTTGCGGGTTTCACGGTGATGACGGCGGGCACGGCGATGGCCGGGCAGATTCCGCTGCAGAGCCAGCCGATCGCCACGGAAGCGGCGCACAGCAACAGCGCCGTGACGTTCGGCAACAGCGCGACCTTGGGCTCGCCGGCCGGCACGCAGACGCCGGTGACGACCTCCCCCGGCTTCACCCCGTTCATGGGCAACTGATGCCCTGACCCTTCGCACCGGCTTCGGCCGGGCAGGGTAACGGAAGGCGGATGCGGCGATGTCGCATCCGCCTTCGCCGTTCGTGGGGCCGGCGGCGTTGATCCCGATCAATGCGGCGGGGCGGGGCGGCGTCCAGTATCGCGGCGTTACAAGCATCGCACATCGCGAGGAGCCGCGACTTGCCGAAATTGCCGTCCCGACCGGTCCGCCTCGTTCTCGTGGCGGTGATGCTGCTTGCCGCCGCGGGCAGTGGCGCGCTCCTCCGCCTCGGCGACGGGCGGAAGAGCGACGCGATGACATTCTACGGCAATGTCGATATCCGCGAGACGATGCCCGCCTTCGAGGTGAGCGGGCGGATCACGCGGATCGCGGTCCAGGAAGGCGCGCGGGTGCGGCGGGGCGAACTGCTCGCCACGCTGGACGACACCAGCTATGCGGCGGCGCTCGCGCAGGCCGAGGCCGCCATGGCGAACCGGAAGGCGACGCTCGCGCGGATGCTGGCCGGCTCCCGCCCCGAGGAGATCGCCCAGGCGAAGGCCACGATGGACGCCCTGAAGGCGCAGGCCGATAACGATGGCAGGGTGTATCGCCGCCTTGAATCGCTGAGCCGGAAGAGCGCCGCGAGCCTTCAGGACCGGGACAACGCGCGGGCCGCCTTCCGCGCGGCTCGGGACCAGTATCAGGCCGCGCGGCAGGCCTATCTTCTCGCGGTGAAGGGGCCGCGTGCCGAGGACATCGCCGCCGCGCGCGCGGCATGGCGGGAAGCCGCCGCAGCCGTCGCCCTCGCCCGGCGCAACCTTGACGAGACGAAGCTGCATGCCCCGGCGGACGGCGTGATCGAGGACCGGATCCTGGAGCCGGGCGACATGGCCTCGCCGGCCACACCCGTGTTCACCATCGCCCTCCCCTCCCCGCTCTGGGTGCGCGCCTATGTGCCGGAGGCGGAACTCGGCCGGCTGCGGCCCGGCATGACGGCCTCGGTGAGTACCGACAGTTTTCCCGGCACGCGGTATCGCGGCTGGATCGGGTACATTTCGCCCACCGCCGAATTCACCCCGCGAACCATCGAAAGCCCGGAACTGCGCACCGCGCTGGTCTACCGGATACGGGTCTATGTCTGCGATCCGCGCGGGCAGTTGCGGCTCGGCATGCCGGCGACGGTGCGGATCGACAAGGCTGCGCCGGCAACCGGGGCGACCGGCTGCTTGCCGGACCATGATGGCGGACGGTGACACGCCGGCCTTGCGCCTCGACCGGGTCTGCCGGCGGTTCAGCGGCGGCGGGCGGGAGATTGCGGCGGTGGACGCGGTCAGCGCCGTGGTGCCGCATGGCGGGGTGACCGGCCTGATCGGCGCCGACGGCGCGGGCAAGACCACGCTGATGCGGCTGATCGCCGGGCTGTTGCGCCCGGATCGCGGCGCGATCGAGGTGCTCGGCATCGATGTGCGGCGCGATCCGCTCGCGGTGCAGGGGCGGATCGGCTACATGCCGCAGCGCTTCGGGCTCTACGAGGATCTGACGGTCCGCGAAAATCTCGACCTCTACGCCGATTTGCAGGGCGTCTCGGCAGCGGAACGGCCCGCACGCTATGCCGAGCTGATGACGATGACCGGCCTCGCCCCCTTCACCGCGCGGCGGGCCGGGCGGCTTTCGGGCGGGATGAAGCAGAAGCTCGGCCTGGCCTGCACGCTCGTGCATCCGCCACGGCTGCTGCTGCTCGACGAGCCGACCGTCGGCGTCGATCCGGTGTCGCGCCGGGAATTGTGGGAGATCATCGACCGGCTGACCACGCATGAGGGGGTGACGGTGCTGTTCAGCACCGCCTATCTCGACGAGGCGGCGCGCTGCCGCGCTGTGTTGCTCCTGCACGAGGGTCGGCTGCTGGCGCACGGCCCGCCGGCGCAGTTCACCGCGCCGTTGGCGGGACGGACCTTTCGCGTCGCCGCACCCGAGGGCGAACGACGGCGGCTGCAGGCGGCCCTCGCCACAGCACCGGGGGTGATCGACACCGTCATCGAGGGACGTTTCGTGCGGGTGGTGAGCGATGCGGCGCCCTGGCGCGGACCGCCGGGGATCGAGGCGCTGCCGGCGGCGCCGCGCTTCGAGGACGGGTTCGTCGACGAACTGCTCCGCCTGCGCGGCGGGGCGGCAACGCCTGCGGCCCCCTCCCCTGCCCCGCCGATGCCGGCGGCCGAGGCGGCGAAGACCG
>NZ_AFPR01000098.1:0-16732 GCF_000219295.1 Acidiphilium sp. PM | reverse complement strand
GACGAAGCGCGACGAGGCCTGGCACTATACCGATCTCGCGGCCGGGCTGCGCGGTTTTGCGCTTGGCCCCGCCCCGGCGGTGGAGGTCGCGGCTGAACTGCCGGAGGGGCCGCGCGTCGTGTTCGTCAATGGCCGGTTCGATGCCGCGCGTTCGGCGGCGCCCGACTGGGTGAGCCGGCTGGGCGATGCGGCGGCGGATCCGGCGCGCGGCGGCGTTGTCGTCGCGCTGAACACTGCGCTGGCGGAGGATGGCGTGGCCATCACCCTGGCGCCGGGCCAGCAGGGCGGCACGCTGTTCCTGGTGGCGCTGGCGGCGGGCCGGGGCAGACGATGCCGGCCATCGCGCCGCGCCACCGGATCGTGCTCGGCGCCGGTGCGACGCTGACGCTGATCGAGACCGCGCGCGGCGAGGGCAGCTACCTGCACGCGCCGGTCTTCGAGGTTGACCTCGGCGCGGGGGCGCGGCTCAACCATTATCGGCTCCAGGACGAATCCGCCGAGGCGGTGCATGTCGCGACCATCTTCGCGGAAATCGCGGGCGGGGCCGGCTATGAGAGCTTCACCCTCAATCGCGGCGCCCGGCTCAGCCGCAACGAGACCCATGCGCGGCTGACCGGCCCGGCGGCGGATGTGCATCTCAACGCGGCGCAACTGCTCACCGGCACCCAGCATGGTGACGTGACCACGGTGGTGCGGCACGACGCGCCGGACTGCGCCTCGCGGCAGACGGTGAAATCGGTCCTGGCCGGGGCGGCGCGCGGTGTCTTCCAGGGCCGGATCGAGGTCGATCGCATCGCGCAGAAGACCGACGGCTATCAGATGAACCAGGCGCTGCTGCTCTCCGACGAGGCGGAGATCGACAGCAAGCCGGAGCTGGAAATCTTCGCCGACGACGTGAAGTGCAGCCATGGCGCGACGATCGGCGCGCTTGACCCCGAACAGCTTTTCTACCTGCGCAGCCGCGGCGTGCCGGCGGCGGAGGCGAAATCGATCCTGATCCGCGCCTTTCTCGACGAGGCGCTGGAGCCGGTGACCGATGAGGCGGCGCGGGCCGTCTTCGAGGCGGCGATCGGCGCCTGGTGGCGGGAGGGGGCATGAGCGCGGCCATCGAGCAGCCCGGCTTCGACATCGCGCGCATCCGCGCCGATTTCCCCATCCTGTCGCAGACGGTGCATGGCAAGAAGCTGGTGTTTCTCGACAGCGGCGCCTCGGCGCAGAAGCCGCGCGCGGTGATCGATGCGATGGTCCGCTCGATGGAGACACGCTACGCCAATGTCCATCGCGGGCTGCACTGGCTGAGCGAGCGCGCCTCGGACGACTACGAGGCCGCGCGCGACAAGGTGGCGGCTTTCCTTAACGCGGCGCGGGAGGAGATCGTCTTCGTGCGCAACGCGACCGAGGGGATCAACCTCGTCGCCGCGACCTTCGGCCGGTCGGCGCTGCGTCCGGGCGATGCGGTGGTGGTGAGCGAGATGGAGCACCACGCCAATCTCGTGCCCTGGCAGATGCTGCGGGATTCGCACGTGATCGAGCTGCGCATCGCGAAGATCACCGATGCCGGCGAGCTCGACTTCGCCGATCTGGAGCGGCAATTCGCCGATGGGCGGGTGCGGCTGCTGGCGATCACCCATATGTCGAACGTGCTCGGCACCTACACGCCGGTGGAGCGGCTTGCCGCCTTTGCGCACGAGCGCGGGGCGCGGCTGCTGCTCGATGGCGCGCAGGCGGTGGTGCACCGGGCGGTGGACGTCCGCGCGATCGATGCGGATTTCTACGTGTTCTCCGGCCACAAGCTCTACGGGCCGTCCGGCATCGGGGTGCTGTTCGGCAAGCGTGAGCTGCTCGACGCGATGCCCCCCTTCCTCGGCGGCGGCGACATGATCCGCAGCGTGAGCTACGAAAAGTCGACCTGGGCCGAGCCGCCCTACCGGTTCGAGGCGGGCACGCCGGCGATCGTCGAGGCGGTGGGTCTCGCGGCAGCGATCGATTATGTGAACGCGATCGGGTTTCCGGCGATCGCGTCGCATGAGCGGGCGCTGACCGATCACGCGCTGGCGACGCTCGATGCGATCGGCGGCGTCCATGTGGTCGGGCGGGCGCAGGACCGCGGCGGGGTCGTCGCCTTCACCATGGACGGGGTGCATGCGCACGACGTCGCCACCCTGCTCGACAAGCAGGGGATCGCGGTGCGGGCCGGGCATCATTGCGCCGAACCGCTGACCCGCCGGCTCGGGCTCGACAGCACCGCCCGCGCGACGTTCGGCGTCTATACGACGATGGAGGAGATCGACGCGCTGGCGGCGGGGCTGCGGCGCGTGCAGCAGGTGTTCGGCGGATGAGCGGTGCGGCGGATGTCGGCGATCTCTACCAGCGGCTGATCATGGAGCGCGCCCGCGCGCCGCTGCATGCCGGCCGGCCGGCGCGCTTCGATGCCGAGGCGGAGGGCGACAACCCGATGTGCGGCGACCGGGTGCATCTGCGCCTGAGCTGCGCGGGCGGGGCGATCGGCGAGGTGTGGCACGAGACCCGCGGCTGCGCGATCTGCGTCGCCTCGGCCGATCTGATGGCGGATGCGGTGGCCGGGCGCTCGCGCGCGGCGGCCGAGGAGCTTGCCGACGCCTTCGAGGCGATGGTGGCGACCGGGGCGGTGCCCGACCGCGAGGATTTCAGCGAATTGCGGGCGCTGTCGGGCGTTCATGAATATCGCTCGCGCCACCGCTGCGCCACACTTCCCTGGCAGGCGCTGCGCGCCGCGCTGACCAAGACGATGGAGACCGGACATGGCGGATGACATGGCCAGGACCGAACCCGTGACCACCTGGACGCCGGAGGGCGAAACCGCGCCGCTGGTGAGCGAGGAGAACGTGATCGCGGCGATTTCCACGGTCTATGACCCGGAAATTCCGGTGAACATCTTCGAGCTCGGCCTGATCTACGCGATCGAGATCGAGGGTGGGGCGGTGAAGGTGGAGATGACGCTGACCGCGCCAGCCTGCCCCAGCGCGCAGGAACTGCCCGAGGCGGTGCGCCTCGCGGTGGGGACGGTGCCGGGGGTGAGCGAGGTAGAGGTCGAGACCGTGTGGGATCCGCCCTGGGATCCCTCGCGGATGAGCGACGAGGCGCGCCTCGCCCTCAACATGTTCTGAGGAGTCTGCGATGACCTCGATCCGCACCGAATCCGCCCCGCCCCGCCGCAGCCTGCCGCCGCTGATGCAGCTGACCGACGCCGCCGCCGATCGCCTTCGCGCGCTGTATGAAAACGGCCAGCAGGGCCGGCTGCTGCGAATCAGTGTTGGTACCAAGGGGTGTTCCGGCCTGTCCTACGAGATGAACTGGGTGGACGAGCCGGCGCCGACCGACGAACAGGTGAGCGACAAGGGGGTCACGGTGCTGATCGACCGCAAGGCCACCCTGTTCCTCATCGGCACGGTGATGGACTACAAGGTGGAAAAATTCACCTCGGGCTTCACCTTCGAAAACCCGAACGAGAAGGGCCGCTGTGGCTGCGGCGAGAGTTTCCACGTCTGACGCGCCGCGTTGACGCCGCGGCCTGACGGCCGAAAACTGCTTAGAGCATCATCCGATCAGATGGAGTCATCTGATCGGATGGAGATGCTCTGTTTATCAATATGATAGAGCACTACATCCGATCCGAAAGGATCGGAAAGTGCTCTAGGCGATCTCCTCCAGCCCGTCTTTGGTGACACGGCGGAAGAAGCAGTTATGCGCGCCGGTGTGGCACGCCGGCCCGGTCTGCTCGACAAGGAGCAGCAGCGTGTCGCCATCGCAGTCGAGCCGCATCTCTACGAGGCGCTGCACATGGCCCGAGCTTTCGCCCTTGCGCCAGAGCTTCCCCCGGCTGCGGCTGAAATAGCAGACCTGCCCGGTGGCGAGGCTCTCGGCGATCGACTCCGCGTTCATCCAGGCCATCATCAGCACCTCGCCGGTATCGTGCTGCTGCGCGATGGCGGGAATGAGTCCGGCTTCGTTGAAGCGGGCGGCGGTGATGACGGGGTGGGTCATGCCGTGCCGTCCGGGCTGAAGCCGTCTTGCAATTCCCCGGCCATGCAGGGGGGCGAGGCGCAGGTGGTGCGGGCTTGGCCGCGCAGCACGGCGAGGCCCTGTTCGAGATCGGCGATCAGGTCGTCGGTGTGTTCGAGGCCGATCTGCAGCCGCAGCATCTCGCCGCCGAAGCGGCCGGTGCCTTCGGTGCGGGTGATGGTATTGGTGGTCGGCAGGGCGAGGCTCTCATAGCCGCCCCAGGACGCGCCGATGCCGAACAGGCGCAGCGCGTCGGCCATTGCGCAGACGGCGTCGTAATCATGCTCGGGCTGGAACACCACGCCGAACAGGCCGCAGGCGCCGGTGAAATCGCGCTTCCAGAATTCGTGGCCGGGGCAGGAGGGCAGGGCGGGATGCAGCACGCGCAGCACTTCCGGCCGGTCCGCGAGCCAGGTGGCGACGGCGAGGGCCGCGCGTTCCTGCTCGGCGAGGCGGACCGTAAGGGTGCGCGCGCCGCGCAGGGCCAGCCAGCAATCGTCTGGCGAGGCGTACTGGCCGAGATCGAGCGCGCCGGCGCGCAGCCAGGCCCAGTCCTCATCCGTCGCGACGGTGATGGCGCCGAGCACGATGTCGGAATGGCCGCCGACATATTTCGTCAGCGCCTGGATCGACACGTCGACACCGTGGCGGAAGGGCTGGAAGGTGCGGATGCCCCAGGTATTGTCCATGAACAGCTTGGCGCCATGCGCGTGGGCGACGCGGGCGAGCATCGGCACGTCCTGCACCTCGAAAGTGTGGCTGCCGGGGCTCTCGGAAAAGATGGCCGTGGTTTGCGGGCGCATCAGCGCCGCCAGCCGGTCTTCGGCGATCAGCGGATCGTAATAGGTGGTGGCGACGCCATAGCGGGCGAGTACACTGTCGCAGAAGCGGCGCGTCGGGCCATAGACGGAGTCCGGCACCAGCATGTGGTCGCCCGCCTTCAGCCAGGCGAGCAGCGGCACGGTGATGGCGGCAAGGCCCGAGGAGACGATCTGGCAATGCGTGCCGCCCTCGATTTCGGCGACCACGTTTTCCAGCGCGAAATGGGTTTCGCTGCCATAGAGACCGTAGATCTCCTCCTGTTCGAGGCGGCGCTTGCCGATTTCGCGGCGCGCGGCACAGGAGGGATAGAGCACGGTGGAGCCGCGGACGAGCTTGGGATTCACATAGCCGTGCGACTTGACCGGCCGGCGTGAGGCCAGGGACAGGCGGGTTTCGAAGCGATCTTCAGTCATGCGGGATCCTCTCCGGTGGCAACCGGGGTGTCGGGCAGGGCGCCCCATTCGGCCCATGAGCCGTCATAGAGCGCGCCCATCGGCAGGCCGGCGCGCGCCAGGCCGAGGGTGAGAACCGCGGCAGTGACGCCCGAGCCGCACATCGTGACCGGGCGGCTGGTATCGTCGATGCCGGCGGCGGCGAAGCGGGCGCGCAACGCATCCGGCGGGAGCATGGTTGCGTCAGCGCCCAGAAGTTCGGAATAGGGTAGCGAACGGGCGCCGGGGACGTGGCCGCCGCGCATGCCGGCGCGCGGCTCCGGCACTGTGGCGGCGTAGCGGCCGGCGGCCCGGGCATCGAGCACGGTTTCCGCTCGACACGCCACATTGGCTTCAATCGCCGCGCGGTCCCGCACACGGGAGGGATCGAAACGGGCAATGAAGCGGCCTGATGGTCGCAGGTTGGCTTTGCCCTGTTCGAGCGGGCGGCCCTCGGCGCGCCATTTCGGTAATCCGCCGTCGAGCACGAAGACGTTCTCGTGGCCAAAGACGCGAAACATCCACCAGCCGCGAGCCGCCGAAAACAGGCCTCGCTGGTCATAGACCACGATCCGGCTGTCATTGCCGACTCCGAGCGCCTCGACGGCAGAGGCAAAACCTCCTTCATCCGGGAGCATATGGGGCAGGTGCGAGGTCGTATCGGCAATGCGCTCGATATCGAAGAAGGCTGCGCCCGGCAGGTGCGCCTCGTCAAACAGCGACAGCGCATCCTGTGGCTCGTTCGGCAGGTAAAACGACGCGTCGAAAACGACCAGGGCCGGGTCGTCGAGCGTTGCAGCGAGCGCTTCCGTCGAGATCAGTGGGGATGACATGCCCGAGCATTAACCCGCCGGCGAAGATTTGTCTCCCCGCCGGCGCGTCGAGTCAGGCCATGGCAGGCTCGAGCATCCGTCGCACCTCCGCGGCGGCGGCGCGGCCCTTGATGGCATCGCGCCAGGCGCCTTCGGCGATACGCTGATGCGTCATCACGGCATCTTCCGCGCTCGTAATCATGGCGACGCCGGTCTGAGCATCCGGCGGCGCGTCGGTCGAGAAGGGATTGATCGACAGCGATGCGCGCTCGCGCGCGCGCAGAATCGTAAAGGGGCCGTTCGGTTCGGCCCCGGACATGAGGCCGAATTGCAGGCCGATCGGCTCGCTCTCCATCAGTTCGACCATGCGTTCGACTTCCCTGCGAGCGGTTTCGCGGCACTTCCGACGCAGCTTTTCGGAAAGCGGCAGCGCGCTGGCGATGCCCTGCTCCATGAATCGTCGTAGCGCGGTGGTCGTGAAAATCGCGATGACCGACGGGCGGCGCGCCACGAACATGCGTTTGCGAACCGAGAGCACGCCCAGAACCTGTTCCGCCGCCGAACGGGCCATGGCCCGATCCTGTCCGCTCGATTCCGCGTTTTCCTCGAACACCTGGGTCAGGGTCGAGTCATATTCATCCGAGGTCGTCAGGTAGCAGACCGGCCCGAAAAATTGCAGGATTTGATCGGATGTCTCCTCGATCTGTCGCAGCCTTTCGAGGTAGCCGATCGGACGGCTGTAATATTCGATGCCGATCCCGAGCAGGGTCAGCGGCGAGATCTTGAGCAGCTCCGCGAGGCGCTTGACGGTGTCGAGCTTGATCACCTCGCCTTTCTCATAGCGGTAGAGTGCCGCGCGGGATACGCCGAGACGGGCAGCAATTTCCTCGGCCTTGAGACCGGATTCCATGCGGTAGGCCCGGAGTTGCTGACCAATATCGTTAAAATGCATCATCCGTTCTCACTTTTAAAACACGAATTCGTTCCAAATGCGGAGCCTAATTTTCAATCCGTTTCTATCAGAAATAGATCGGGACGCAAAATATTATCGGCATACTAAATTCTGGGCATGAACCTCGATTATCCTGACATCGGACCGAATCGTCATGGCTATGGCATCTGAAAAATTGCATATGCCGTATTCTTATTAATTTGTCGAGACAATCGGTGTGAGAAACGAATCTGAAAGACGGGCAGCCGCCCGTCGGCGGGCCGAGCATCGAGGGCGCGATGCCGAGAGGCGCGTCGCCGGATGGTACGCCGCACAAGGCTTTGTTGTGCTTGCGCAAAGGCTGCGCACGGCGGCGGGCGAACTCGACCTCGTGGTGGCCGACCGCACAACGCTCGTCTTCGTGGAGGTAAAGGCACGGAATGCTCTGCGGTCCGCGATCGAATCGGTTGCGCCGCGCCAGCGCCGGCGTCTTGTCGCCGCGGCGGCCATCGTCCTCGCCGGCCAGCCGGACTGGGGGCGAGCGGAGACACGTTTCGACGTTGTGCTGCTCGTCGGGGATGACGTGCACGCGATACGCGACGCGTTCCGCGCCGATGATCCCTGACCTGTTTGGCCGAGCGGCCCGGGAACGGCTATAAGCCTCTCATGAGTGATCCCATGCCCGAGCCGGCCCGGCTCACCGGTACCCGCGCAGACATGCCGGTGAGTGCCGAACTGCGTCGGAACGTGGCGTTCTGGATGCTTCGCGAAATGGAATGTCGCCTTGGCGAGGCGCGGTCGGACCTCGTGATCGACTTCGCGGCCCGCCGAACGACGATCGATGAAGCCGCGGGGGCGGCCGTTGCGCGCGTTGCCGCGAGACTGGCCGGCGAATGGATGCTCCTGGCGCGCGCGGGCGTTCCGCTCCCTCTGGCCGGACTTGCGGCTGCGCGCGTCGCGGCCCAGTTCGCGGAAGCCGAACATCTGACCCTGCCAGACGGCATGAGCTGGGCAGCGACGATGGCGGCGGAACTGCCGCCCAGTGCCGCCAGCTTGGCAGATGTGTCGCGCCGTCTGGCGGACCATGTGGCCGGCGCCGGGGCGGCCGTGGCGGACGAGGCGGCCATCGCGAGGCTGCGCGCCCTATGGCCGGTGATCGGGATCGCCGAGTCGATCATGGAGACGGGGGGCGACATCCGTCTGATGCGCGATCCCCAGAGCGATCTGAACGGCTATGGTTGCAGCCATCGGCCCCGCCCCTGGGCGGTGACCTTTGCCTCGTCGACCGCATCGTCGGTCTCCGAACGGGGATACGAAGCGGCGGACCGCCTCCGGCTGAAGATCACGGCCGCGATGCTGCTGGAGGGTACGCGTCGCCCGATCGAGCGTCAGGCCATAGCCGTAAGGCGGACGATCGGCCGCGATTTCGGCCTTCCGCGCGGCGGAGCCGTCGTGCTTGCGGCTTCCGGCACCGATAGCGAATTGCTGGCGCTGGCGCTGAGCCATCTGCCGGACGCGGTGCGCCCCATCACGACCATCCTGCTCGCGCCCGAGGAGACGGGAAGCGGTGTGCCGATGGCGGCGGTCGGGCGGCATTTTGCGATCGATACGGCAAACGGGCATGACGTTTCGCGCGCGGCACCCATCGAGGGCTTCCGTCCGGATACCGAACTGGTTTCGATTCCGTTGCGGGACGAACGCGGCGCTCCGCGTCATCGCGATGCGGTCGAGGCGGAGATCGTCGCAGCTGTCGAGGCCGCCGTGGCATCAGGCCGGCGCGTGATCCTGCATGCGCTCGATCTGTCCAAGACCGGGCTGCTCGCACCATCGATGGCGTTGCTGCGGCGGCTGAGGGCCCGCTTCGGCGACAGTCTGGATATCGTCGTCGATGCCTGTCAGCTGCGGATGGCGCCGGCGCGGATCCGCGCCTATCTCGGCCTTGACGCCGTCGTGCAGGTGACCGGCTCGAAGTTTCTCACCGGCCCGCCCTTTGCGGGGGCCGCGCTGATTCCGCCGGCGATCGCCCGGCGGCTGGGGCGCGGCAGGCTGCCCGCGGGGCTTGAGGCCTATTTCAGCCGGGGCGAATGGCCCCCCGCGGCAAAGGCGGCGCGGGGGCTTCCGGAGGGCGCCAATTATGGTCTGCTGTTGCGCTGGCGGGCGGCGCTCGCCGAATTCAGGGCGCTCGCCTCGGTGTCGGATGCGCGCAAGGCCGAGGTGATCCTGCGCTTCCGCAAGGCAGTCGAGGCGGCGGTTGCCCGTCATGATGTCTTCGTGCTGCAGGATGTGCCCGATCCGGCGCGCGAGGGCGAAGGATGGGATACGCTGCGCAGCGTCTTTGCCTTCGCCGTGCGCGCGCCGGGGGCGGCGGAACGCCTGCTCGACCCGGCGGCGGCCCGGCGGCTTTATCACTGGCTGAATGCGGATTGCGCTGCCCTGTTCGACACCGCCGCCGAGCGGCGCGTGGCGGCGCGGATCTGCCATATCGGCCAGCCTGTCGCCCTGCCGGACGGCGCGGGCGGGCAGGTCGGCTGGCTCAGGGTCTCGGCGGGGGCGCGGCTGATTTCCGGCGAGCCGTCGCATCGCGGCCTTGCCACCGAGCGGCGCCTTGCGCGCGAAATGGCGGACCTCGCACTGGTGTTCGACAAGATCGCGCTGCTGCGCGCGCACTGGGAGCGGGTGGCCGAGGCCGACCCGCGCCCGTGTTACCGATAGGCCGGCTCAGCCGGCGAGGGCGGCTTCCAGCGCGTCCATCCCCTCGCCCAGAACCGTGTCGCTCACCGTCAGCGGCACCAGCAGGCGGATGGCGTTGCCATAGACGCCGCAGGAAATCACGATGAGCCCGTGTTCGCGGGCGCGCGCGATGACCTGCTTCGTAGTGTCGGGGTCGGGCTCGTAGCTGCCGCGCTGCCTGACGATGTCGAAGGCGATCATCGCCCCCGGACCGCGGATCGCGGTGATCGGCGCCACATCGTTGCGCGAGGCGATGCGTTCCAGCCGGCTCTTCATCGTGGCGCCGATCGCATTGGCGCGCTCCACAAGGTTTTCATCCCGGATGACGTCGAGCACGGCGAGGGCGGCGGCGCAGGCGAGCGGATTGCCGGCATAGGTGCCGCCGAGGCCGCCCGGCTCCGGCGCATCCATCACCGCGGCGCGGCCGATCACGCCGGAGAGCGGGAAGCCGCCGGCGAGGGATTTCGCGATCGTCATCAGGTCCGGCTTGACGCCCGAATGCTCGATGCCGAACATCTTCCCGGTGCGGCCGAAACCGGTCTGCACCTCGTCGACGATCAGCAGGATGCCGTGGCGGTCGCAGATCTCGCGCAGCGCCACCAGCAGCTCGGTCGGCGCCGGGATGAACCCGCCCTCGCCCTGGACAGGCTCGATCACGATGGCGGCAACGCGCTCGGGCTCGATATCGGCACGGAACAGCATGTCGATGCCGCGGATACTGTCGGCCACGCTGACGCCGAAGGGCTCATACGGGAAGGGCGCGTGGTAGATCTCGGCCGGCATCGGCGCGAAGCGCTTCTTGTAGGGAATGACCTTGCCGGTCATCGCCATGGTCAGCAGGGTGCGGCCGTGATACCCGCCGGCGAAGGTGATCACGCCGGGGCGGCCGGTGGCGGCGCGGGCGATCTTGATCGCGTTTTCCAGCGCCTCGGCGCCGGTGGTCAGGAACACGGTCTTGGCCGGCCCCTCGATCGGCGCGATCGCGTTGAGCCGTTCGGCGAGCGCCACGTAAGGCTCGTACGGCGTGACCTGGAAGCAGGTATGGGTGAAGCGGTCGAGCTGCGCCTTCACCGCCTCAATCACCTTCGGATGGCGATGCCCCGTGTTGAGCACCGCGATCCCGCCGGCGAAGTCGATGTAGCGCTTGCCGTCCGCGTCCCACAGCTCGGCGTTCTCGGCGCGGGCCGTGTAGGCCATCGGGTGGCTGATGCCCACACCGCGGGCCACGGCGGCCTCGCGCCGCGCATGGAGGTCGGTATTCGTGCTCATTCCTCGATCTCCGCGGCGGCGGGGTTACGGTGCATCGTGCTGTGCACCACGAAATCGGCTTCGGTCGCGTCGCGGATCTGCTCGATCGTCACGTCGTCGGGCTTGTCGACCAGGACGAGCGACGGGGATCGCGCATGGTCGACCTCGAACACCGCCATGTCGGTGACGATCATGCTGACCACACCCTTGCCGGTGAGCGGCAGCGTGCATTTCTTCAGGATCTTGGGCTCGCCCTTCGCCGTGTGCTCCATCAGCACGACGACGCGCGGCACGCCGGCGACGAGGTCCATCGCCCCGCCCATGCCCTTCACCATCTTGCCGGGGATCATCCAGTTCGCGAGATCGCCGTTCTCGGCCACCTGCAGCGCGCCCAGGATCGAAATATCGATATGCCCGCCGCGCACCATGGCGAAGGACTGGGCAGAATCGAAATAGCTCGTGGTCGGCAATGCGGTCACGGTCTGCTTGCCGGCGTTGATCAGGTCGGCGTCCTCCTCGCCCTCGTAGGGGAAGGGGCCGATGCCGAGCATGCCGTTCTCCGAGTGCAGCTGCACGGAGATGCCCTCGGGAATGTGGTTCGCCACCAGCGTCGGGATGCCGATGCCGAGATTGACGTAGAAGCCGTCCTTCAGTTCACGGGCGGCGCGGGCCGCCATCTGATCGCGTGTCCAGGGCATGTTTCCCTCCTCAGGCCCGCTCGCGGACGGTGCGTTTCTCGATATGCTTCTCGACGTGCGCGAGCTTGACGATGCGTTTGACGTAGATGCCGGGGGTGACGATGTGGTCGGGGTCGATCGTGCCGGGTTCGACGAGTTCCTCGACCTCGGCGACCGTCACTTTCGCGGCGGCAGCGCAGATCGGATTGAAGTTCCGCGCCGTCTTCCGGTAGACGAGATTGCCCTCGGTATCGCCCTTCCAGGCATGGACCACGGCGAGATCGCCGAAAATGCCGCGTTCCATCACGTAGTGCCGGCCGTCGAACTCGCGGGTTTCCTTGCCTTCGGCAACCTGGGTGCCATAGCCGGTGGCGGTGAAGAAGGCCGGGATGCCGGCGCCGCCGGCGCGGATGCGCTCGGCCAGCGTGCCCTGCGGGTTGAACTCGATCTCCAACTCGCCGGCGAGATACTGCCGGGCGAAGGTGGCGTTCTCGCCGACATAGGAGGAGATCATCTTCTTCACCTGCCGCGTGTCGAGCAGGATGCCGAGACCGACCCCGTCGATCCCGGCATTGTTGGAGACGATGGTCAGGTTGCGCACGCCGCTTTCGCGGATCGCCTCGATCAGCGCCGTCGGCACGCCGCACAGGCCGAAGCCGCCGGCGAGGATGGTCATGTCGTCGCGCAGCAGACCGGCGAGCGCCTCGACGGCGCCGGAATAGACCTTACGCATCCGGTTGGTTTCCTCCCTGGTGTTTCAGCGTTCGACGCACATGGCCACGCCCATGCCGCCGCCGATGCACAGCGTGGCGAGCCCCTTGCGGGCGTCGCGCTTCTGCATCTCGAACAGGAGCGTGGTGAGCACCCGCGCGCCAGAGGCGCCGATCGGGTGGCCGATGGCGATGGCGCCGCCGTTCACGTTGACCTTCGCCGGGTCGAGATTGAGGCCCTTGTTCACCGCGCAGGCCTGTGCCGCGAAGGCCTCGTTCGCCTCGATCAGGTCGAGATCGGCGACCGACCAGCCGGCGCGGGCGAGCGCTTTCTGCGAGGAGGGGATCGGCCCGGTGCCCATCACCGCGGGATCGACGCCGGCGGTGGCGAAGCTGGCGATGCGGGCCAGCGGCGTCAGGCCGCGCTTCGCCGCTTCCTTCGCCGACATGACGACGAGGGCGGCGGCGCCGTCGTTGATGCCGGAGGCGTTGCCGGCGGTCACGGTGCCGTCCTTCGAGAAGGCGGGCTTGAGCTTCGCCATGCTCTCGGCCGAGGCGTCATGGCGGATGTATTCGTCATCGGCGATCACGACCTCGCCCTTGCGGGTAACGATCGTCACCGGCGCGATCTCGTCGCGGAAGCGGCCGGATTTCTGCGCCGCCGAGGCCTTCTGCTGCGAGGCGAGGGCGAGGGCGTCCTGCTCCTCGCGGGTGATCTGATAGGACCGGGCGACGTTCTCGGCGGTGGTGCCCATGTGGTAGCCGTTGAAGGCATCCCACAGCCCGTCCTTGATCATGGAGTCGATGAACTTGACGTCGCCCATCTTGGTGCCGGCCCGCAGATGGGCGACATGGGTGCTGAGCGACATGCTCTCCTGGCCGCCGGCGATGACGATGTCGGACTGGCCGGACATCACCTGCTGCGCGGCCAGCGCGACGGCGCGCAGGCCGGAGCCGCAGACCTGGTTGATGCCGAACGCGGTCTTGGCATCCGGGATGCCGGCATTGCGCGCGGCCTGGCGGGCGGGGTTCTGGCCCGCGCCGGCGGAGAGCACCTGGCCGAGGATCACCTCGTCGACCTCGTCGGCGGAAAGTCCGGCACGCTCCATGGCGGCCCTGATGGCAACCTCGCCCAGCACATGCGCCGGGGTGGCGGCAAAGGCGCCGTTGAAGCTGCCGACCGGCGTGCGGGCGGCCGCGGCGATGACGATGTCGTCCATTGTGCTCCTCCTCTCGGTTCCGTGCGGTGCAGCATAGACCTTTGCCGCCGCAAGGGCTACAGCCCGGCCACCCATTCGCCGAATGGTTGCCATAGGGCTTGCGGCGCGCTCATGCCGGCGATCATGCCGATGTGGCCGGCCTTCGGCGCGATCACCGTAGCGTGCGGAACGACCGTGGCGAGGGCGGCGGCGGAGGCCGGGGGCACCAGCCGGTCGCGCGCCGGTGTCGCGATCAGGGTGGGACAGGTGATGGCGGCGGGGTTCACCGGCAGGCCGGCGATGCGCCATGCGCCCTGCGCGGTCGCGTTCTCGCCATACCATCCGCCAAGGGTTTCCCGCGCCACCGGGGCGGCGAGCGGCACGCCGTCGTTCAGCCAATCCTCGAGCGCAACGAAGCGGACCGCGCGCGGGCTCGCGGGGTCGAGGGCGGCGAATGCCCGGTATTTCGCGGTGACGCCGAACGGATCGAGGGTTGCGAACAGCGTCTGCAGAGCGTCGATCGGCACTGTGCCGGTGGCCGCCATCAGCGGTTCGAGGATGGGCAGGCTGGTGGCGAGGCTGCGCGCCGCCTCCTCGTCCTCGGCATGGAAATCCCACGGCGTCGCCAGCAGGGCGAGGGCACGGATACGCTCCGGCGCGCGCAGGGCGGCGGCCAGGGCCAGCAGCCCGCCCATGCAGTAGCCGACCAGGACGACCGGACCGGCCACCGCCTCCAGCGCCCGTTCAAGGCGGCCGGCGACATAGTCGGTCAGCGTGAATTGCCGTTCGATGGCGCCGGGCCAGCCCCAGTCGAGCAGCAGCGGATGGGCGCCATGCGCCGCGAGAAAACGCAGGAACGAGGCGTCCTCGGCGAGATCGAGGATATGGGCGCGGTTGACGAGGCTGGGGACGAAGAACAGCACGGGTCCGGTGCCGCCGTAGTCGAGCAGACGCGAAGAGCCCTCGGCCCACACGGCAGGCGGATCGGCCAGGGTGCGGCGCCACGGGTGGCGGCGATAGGCGGCGATGCCGGCAAGCAGGGCGGCATCCTGCGCAAGGGCCTCGCGCACCACCGCCGCGGCGAAATCAGGATCCGCCAGACTGTCCGTCGCGTTCCAGTGCGGCCAGACGTGCCTCAAGTTCGGCAATGCGGCGATGGAGGCGTTCGACCGCATCGCCGCCAGCATCAGGTGCAGCAGGAGAGGACGCGGGCCGCGGCGCTCCATCGGGCCGGGCGCGTCGGGGCGGGTCATGGCGGGACAGCGCCTCGGCCGTGCCGATCGCGGCGGTCGCGGCGCCGGCCCAGAGCGTCATCAATCCGGTCCAGCCCTCGCGCCACTCGCGATCCTGCGCGAGGGCGGTCAACTCGCTCTGCCAGAGCGTGATCCAGTCGCGCGCAAGCTCGCCGAGGCGCGATTCGGCGTTCGGAGGTTCGGCTTCGTGCTTGTCGCCCTGTCCGGCGTCTGTCATGAGGCATCCTGGCAACCGCGCTATATCGAGGATTTTCTAGCGCGAAAGGCGTCCCTTCTGCCAGTGGTCGCCTGACAAGGAGTGGCCATGTCGCCGGCATTCGTGCTCACCGGGTTCGTCGTCGGCCTGCTCATCGGGCTCACCGGCGTGGGCGGCGGATCGGTGATGACGCCGATCCTCGTTCTGCTCTTCGGCATCCGCGCCTCCACCGCAATCGGCACCGACCTGCTCTTTGCGGCCTTCACCAAGGCAGTCGGGACCGCGGTTCACGGCGCGAACCGCACCGTGGCGTGGCCGGTGGTCTGGCGCCTTGGCGCCGGCAGCGTGCCGGGCGCCGCGCTGGCGATCCTGCTGCTTGCCCGCCTCGGCGTTCACGGTGCCGCGGCGAACCGGCTCAGCCTGCTGCTGCTCGGCGCGATGCTGCTGTTCGCGGCGGCTTCGCTTGCCGTGAAGCCCTGGGTCACGCATCGCGGCGCCGGCGGATTGCATCGTGCGCCACCGGCATGGATGACCATCGCTCTCGGGATCGTGCTGGGCGTGACGGTGACGCTCTCCTCGGTCGGCGCCGGCGCGCTCGGCACGGTCGCGCTCATCTATCTCTACCCGCGGCTGTCGATGCGGGAGGTGGTCGGCTCCGACATCGCCCATGCGCTGCTGCTGACGCTGGTTGCCGGGTTTGGCCGGCTCTGGCTGCACGGAATCGATGCGCCGATGCTCGGCGCCCTCCTCGCCGGATCGCTTCCTGGCGTCTTGATCGGCAGCCTGTTCGTGAAGCGCGCCCCCGAGCGCCTGCTGCGGTTGCTGCTCGCCGCGATACTCGGCCTGGTCGGACTGCGGATGCTCCTCGAACTGGCATGAGGCGGCGCTGGCCTTTGCCGTTCGTCTCTGTCATGGTGTTGCATTGCAAACTGCCGAATCAACGGCGACCGGATTCCACGCCTTGCGACGAGGGGAAAGGGCGAAGAAAATGCCTCAGACGCCGGACGGCACCAAGCCGATCGTCATCAAGAAATACGCCAACCGGCGCCTGTACAATACCGAAAGCTCGACCTACATCACGCTCGAAACCCTTTCGGAAATGGTGCGGGAAGGGCGCGATTTCGAAGTATTCGACGCCAAGACGGGTGAGGACATCACCCGGGCGGTGCTCACCCAGATCATCGTCGAGGAGGAGAGCAAGGTTGGCCAGGCCATGCTGCCGACCAATTTCCTCCGCCAGCTTATCGGTCTGTACGGAAATAACATGCAGGGCGTCGTGCCGCGCTTTCTCGAGCAGGCGATGAGCCAGTTCAGCCGCCAGCAGTCGCAGATGCGCGCGGCGATGCAGCAGACGATGGGAAATTTCATCCCCCCCGGCATGGAAGAGATCGGCCGCCAGAACATGGCGATGATGGAACGGGCCATGAGCCTGTTCTCGCCGTTCGGGGCGCAGGGCGAGGCATCCGCCGCCGGTGCGGACGATCATGGCGCCGCCGAGGAAATCGAGACCCTGCGCGCCGAGGTCGAGAGGCTGCAGGCGGAACTTGCCGCGCTCAGGGCGAGGGCGCCGAAGCGGGCGTGACGACGTCCCGCCGACGGAACGGCTCATGAGCGAACGGACGGTACTGGTCAGCGGGGCCGCCGGGTTCATCGGCCGGGCGGTGACTGCCCGCCTTGCCCTG
>NZ_AFPR01000099.1:0-13954 GCF_000219295.1 Acidiphilium sp. PM | reverse complement strand
CTCGCGCTGGCGCGCAGTGGCGGGTCCGGCCGCGTCGTCCGGCGCGGGGGCGGGCGGGCCGAGTTGCGCGGGGTCGAGCCGGCCCTCGATGAGGTCGCGCGCCGCCTCCTGGTCGAGGCCGAGCGGGTGGAGCAGGAAGGTGAGGCCGATGGCGCGGTCGATCGTGGCGCGGGCGGCGCGGCGGTCGAGCCCGAAGCCGAGATTCTCGCCGATGGCGTGCCAGATGTCGTCGAGCCGGGCGTACCAGTCCTGCGCGAGGCGTCGCCCCTCGGCGCCGCGCCCGCCATGCAGGATGAGTTCGCACCAGGCGAGCGAGCGTGTCCGCTCGCGGCCAAGCGCGTTGAGCACGACGCGGGTGACGAGATCGTCGATCCGCGCAAGCCCGGTCGCCTCGCCGGCGCTGACGCGGCGTTCGAGCCTGGCGAAGGCATCGAGATAGCCGCTCATCAGATGTCGGGAGGCGCTGGCGATGAGGTCTGTTTTCGAGTCGAAATGATATGTCGTCGCCGCGAGACTCACGCCGGCCGCGGCGGCCACCGCCCGATGGGTCAGGCCGGCGACGCCACCTTCGGCAAGAACGCTGACGGCACCTTCGTGAATCCGGTGCCGCGTGCGCAGGCTGCGGTCCTGCACCATGCGCCGCCGCCGCGTGCGCTAGAGGGCGAACAGGGCGGCGGGGGCGTCGAGGCTGGTGGTCTCGAGCGTCGCGCAGAGGGCGAGGCGGGCGATCCCCAGCGGCAGTTCATGCGCCATGAAATAACGGCATGCCAGTATCTTGCCCTCGTGAAAGAGCCTGTCCGGCGTTGGGGGATTGCCTTCCAGCGCGGTGGCCGCGACCAGCGCCTGCCACAGCCAGAGCCAGCCGATGACGACATGGCCGAACGCATCGAGAAACACCGTGGCATTGGCGAGGCGGCGCGGCAGGTCGGCGCAGGCGAGCAGGGCATCGGCGGTGACGCCGAGCTGGTCGAGTGCCGCCACGAGGCGGGCGGCCTCGTTCGCGAGGGCCGGCTGCCGGGCGGCGGTGGCGGCGGTCTCGCGCATCTGTGCGGCGAAGCGGCGCAGCGCATCGCCCTTGTCGCCGCCGAGCTTGCGGCCCACGAGGTCGATGCCCTGGATGCCGAACGTGCCTTCGTGAATGTGGTTCAGCCGGTTGTCGCGATAAAGCCGCTCCAGCGGATAGTCCCGCGTGTAGCCATAGCCGCCGAGAATCTGCATCGCCCATTTGTTGGCCTCGAGGCAATGCTCCGAGGGCCATGATTTCACCACCGGCGTGAGTAGCCCGAGCAGGGCGCCGAGCCAGGCTTTCTCATCCGCGTCCGTGGCGATTTCCTGGCGGTCGACGAGCTGCGCGGCATAGAGGCAGAGCGCCTGCGCGCCCTCCACCGCCGCCTTCTGGGCCAGCAGCATGCGGCGGATATCGGCGTGCTCGACGATCGGCACCGGCGGGGCGGACGGGTCCTTCTGCCCGGCCCTGCGGCCTTGCGTGCGGGTGCGGGCGTAGTCCGCCGAATGGCGATAGCCGGCGAGGGCGGACATGGTCGCGGCATGGCCGACGCCGATGCGCGCCTCGTTCATCATCTGGAACATGTATTCGAGGCCGCGATGCGGCGCGCCGATCAGATGGCCGATCGTCTCGCCGCTCTCGCCGAAATTGAGCAGGCAGTTGGTGGTGCCGCGCTGGCCCATCTTGTGGTTCAGCCCGGCGAGGGCGATGTTGTTGCTCTCGCCGACGGCGCCGCTTTCATCGACGCGGCGCTTGGGCACGAGAAACAGCGAGATGCCGCGGGTGCCGGCCGGCGCGCCGGCGATGCGCGCCAGCACCATGTGGACGATGTTCTCCGATATTTCCTGATCCCCGCCCGAAATCCACATCTTGCTGCCGCGGAGCGAAAACGTGCCATCGGCGCGCGGGGTGGCGGTGGTGGTGATGTCGGCGAGGGACGATCCGGCCTGGGGTTCGGAAAGGCACATCGTGCCGAACCAGCGCCCCTCCAGCATCGGCGGCAGGAAGCGGCGGCGCAGCGGCTCGGCGCCGAAGGCGGCGAGCAGGTTGGCGGCGCCGACGGTGAGGAAGGCGTAATTGGCGACGGCGGTGTTCGCACAGGTGAAGATGCCGCTCGCCGCCGTGTGCAGCACCCGCGGCGCCTGCAGCCCGCCATGCTCCTGCGCGAAGGGCAGGGCGAAGAATCCCGCCTCGGCGCAGGCGCGCAGGGCGTGGCCGGTGCCCTCCGGCATCTCCACCCGTCCGCCGACGAAGCGCGGCTCGTTGGCGTCCACCTCGGCGGCGATGGGCAGGAAATGGTCCTCGGCGATCTGCTGCGCGGTGTCGAGCATCTGGGTGCAGGCGTCGCGGTCGAAGGCGGCGAAATGCGGATGGCGGAGCAGCTCCTCCATGCCGAGCAGGTCGAAGAGGATGAAGTCGAGGTCGCGGCGGTCGACGATCATGGACATGGCGGTGGCTCCCGGATGCGGGGCGCAGGATACCGGGGCGGAGCGGCGCTGTCGATCCGGAATTGAACGGTTGTACGGTTTTCGGGCGGCGCGGCGGGGCGGCGGGCGGCGCTGTCTTGCCGCCGTCACAAATCATGGCGGGTTTGTCCTCCGATGCCCTTGCCGCGGGCGCGAACTCGGTCTAATAGGGCGCTCACGCACGGTGGGGCCATAGCTCAGTTGGGAGAGCGCCTGAATGGCATTCAGGAGGTCGTCGGTTCGATTCCGATTGGCTCCACCAACGTTTTCAAGCGGTTGTGCAATACATTAGCAAAAATTGAATATATTCGGGATACCAATGGGACCGCACTCGTCGGCAAATTGGCGTCTCCGGTCGCTTCCGAATGACGGTTGCGTGATCGTCTCCGCCGCTGTCGATTCGTCCGCCTCGCCGGTCGGGGATCAGGGGGGTTAGGCGAGCAATACGCATACACGCACGCGCGTAGGGGTGTATCCTTTTGTTCGGTTACGGGCTGGGGCGAGGTCGCACCTCCACCCCGGCAACTTTGGGTCCTCCCCAGCCATGCGACCGGCGGGGATTTCGCCCGCCCTGTCTCCGGCTTGATCTAGGTCCGCAAAACTTGTCCGCAGTCCGCACCGGGGGTGGCCTTGCTTTCTGCCTGTAGAAACAGCAGCGGCGCGGGCTTGGCACTTAATGGCACTTTGCGATGATCCAGCCGGGGGGACTGCCTCCCGGATCGGCTGGGATAATTCCGCACTCTTTTTTAGGGAGTGCAAAAACGCTGCCCCCCCGCGCGTGTTGGAGTGTGGTGTTTCGTGCAACATCACGTCACGCCTATGCCCATTGAGACGCGCGCGCGCCGGTTACGCGCTCTCCGCCCGCTCGACTGCCCCCAGCCGGTCAGGCTGATAGCCTCTCACCCGGATTGCAGGATTTCCGCGCCTTTCGCGCCATTGCTTATGCTTCCAGCCGGCGGCGGAGAGGATCGCGCCGATCTCGGCGGGCGTGACATGCCAGGCCGGGAACGCAGCGCGGCAAGCGGCGGTCAGGGCGGGTGTCGCAACCCGCCCCTCCCCGGATGCAGCGGCCAGCGCGCGGGCCAGCAGCAGCACAAGCCCGGCGTCGTCCCTCATGGTCCGGGCTCCAATGTGAACGCCAGCAGCGGGGCCAGATCAAGGGCGGCGGCCTCGATTACGGCGGGATGATCGGCCCTCGGCGTCTCGCCCAGCCGGGCTAGCAGTTCGCGCCATTGCCGATCCAGCACCCGGATTGCGGCATCGTGCGACCGGCGGGCGGAGACGATCCGGGCGCGGAGTTTGGCCTTCGTTGTCATGTCCGCACCTCCCGCACCTGCCCAGCGCCCAGCGGCGGATGGCACGCCATGCAGCGCCAGCCCTTCGGCCTCTCCGCCTCGCACCACCAGGACGCACCCCGGCAGCACCGGCACCGCGCGCCGGGCGTCGGCTGGATCGTCGGATCAGCCCAGCTTACCGGCATATCGTGCGGCACCGCCGCCGCCGTGTCTCCCGATCCCTCCGCGATTACGGCGGCGCGTTCGGTCGCGTCATGCGCGGCGTCGTTCGGGTCTCCGGGCCAGCACGCGGCACATATCCACCCCTCGGGATTAACCACCTCGATCATGGGACCAGACGCAGCACCGCAACGGGCGCAAGAGGCAGAGTTTATGCCCCTTTTCTCATTGATTCTCGCAGCTTTCTCATCACCATGAGAAACGTGAGAAACCCTTCCCGGAAAATTCTCATCCGGTATCGTAACGATACCCCCCATGAGAATCCCTGAACCCGGCGGATTTCCTAGGTTTTTTGGCGATTTTCTCACGTTCTCATCCCCTAGAGAATGAGAAATGAGAAAATGCGAGAATCCCCCGCCTCCCTCGGGTGAGAATTGGCGGAAACCCTCACTTTTCTCATGAGAAACCGAATGAGAATTTTCATGAGAAAACCGCGCGGCGGTGATCAGGTCCGCCCGCCGCCGGGCGGCTTTCAACAGGTCAGGCATCGCGCCCGCCTTTCTCGTAATCCGCCTTCCACCGATAGACGGTTGCGGTTGAGACGTTGCACGCGGTCGCTATCTCGGCAGGCTTCGCGCCCTGCCCGAACATCTCCCAGGCGAGGGCTTGCTTGCTCTTGGCAAGCGGGGTGACGTGCCAGGCCGCGCCAGCGTCGCTAAGCCGCAACGTCGCCTCAAAAGGCGCGGCATCCTCGCCCTGAAAGCCGCGCGCCTTCTCAAAGTGCCAGTGAAACCGCGCCCCTTCGGTCGCCTCGTATTCCTCGGGGCGGCGAAGGGCTATCACGGTGTCGAGGATATCCTCCCGCCGGGAGGTCCCCCGCTGTTGTCCGCCCTTTCCGGCGTGATGCACCAATAGCGTTGACGTGCCACGGCGGCGGAGAGACAGAACAAGGTCTTGCAGCGGTTGCCACCCGTCCGCCTCGTTTTCCTTGTAGCGGGCGAGGCTGGATAGGTTGTCCAGCACGACAAGCGCCATACCGTCAGACAATTCCTCGATCAGCCCGCGCCCGTCAGGTGAAGCAAGATCAGGTAATCCATCCCTGAAATGATCCGCCGGGAGAAATTGCAGATAATCGGCGGCGGGCGGCTCCCGGCCCATGCCTAGCGCAATGGCGGCTAGTCGCTCTTGGAGCGTGACCAGCGGCATTTCACCGTCAACGAATAGGACGCGGCGCGGCTCCGGCGCGCGGCCCTGTAGCGCCTCGCACCCGGCGGCAACGGCATAGGCGATGGATAGGCTTATCCAGGTCTTGCCGATACCGCGCGGCGCATAGACCATCGCGCTCCCGGCTTCCGGCAGATACGGCCTCAACAGCATCCGGCGCGGCGGAATGTCCATTGCCAGCAGGTCCGCCGCCGTGATCGGTTTCGGTCTCGGCCCCTTTGGAGCATTGCGCGTAATCTCGCTCGGCTTGCGCCAGCTAGGCAGCGCCTCGCGGGCCATGTGAAACAGGCTTCCGGCTCCGATCTCGCCGGGCGGGGAGCGGTGAAAACCCTCCCAGGCAGTGCGGCAGCTTGCCGGGGAATGGATTCCATCCGTTGCGCGCGCGGACCATGCGGACCATGCGGCGAAACCCTCGGGGCTACCGCTCGTCGCGTGCCACGTCGCAAGCCCGATCCGTGACCACCTATCCCAATTCCGTCCCGGATTCGGGATAGCGGCGAGTGCGGCGGTCACGTCGAGCGGATCGGCGGAAGGGCCTAGCGCGCTGGGGATATGCGGGGCCTCAGCGGCTTCCGTTGCCTCTCCCGGCACGGCGGAAGCCTCCCCCCCGATCATGCCCCCAGCGGCCTCTAGGAACGCGCTCAACGCGGCTTCCGTGATCGGCGGCAGATCGGCGCGGGGGATTGTATCGAGCGGGCTGGGGGACCATTGCAGCGGCACCCCGGACGGATGCAGTCCGAACCCGACAAACTGTTGCCCATACCCCAGCACTTCGATTAGGCCGCCGTCCCCCTTCACTTGCAGCTTGCCCGGCTTCCCCTCGGCAGCGCGATAGACCAGCAGCACGCGGTGAGAGTTGGAACGGGAGCGGGTCGGGGTTTCCCCCAGCATTGCCACGGCCAGCTTGTGCAGCCGGTCGGCAAGGTCCGGGTCGTCAACGTCGATATCGACGGCGCGGAGACCGTCGCACAAAATGCCGGTGTTCCTTGCCCCCCTCTCCGGCGGCCTCGATACGCAACCGGGCGGGTCTTGGCGGGCAGTGTTCTGCCACCCGTCGCCCATAGGCCGCTTGCCGGGCGATGCTCCGGTATGATCGATGTTGTAAACCGGCACCGGCCTATATCCGGCTTCCCATAGACGGGCGCGGAGTTCGGCAACGGCATCGAGGTTAGGCGCGGCGGGGATCGTGGTTCCGTCCATCAGCGTGCCTCCCGCCGGTCCAGCCGGGCGAAGCCGATCATCCGGCTTTCAGCCTTGGCAATGCGCGCCCAGATGCAGGGGCGGGGGGGTTTCGGCTTTACGGTCAACGTCCGCTTGCGCGGGCTTTCGGGGTAGCGGGTAATCAGGGACTCGGGATAGCGTGTCATTGAAAAATCCTTAGATTTTTCCTTGCTTTCTCCCGCCGCGGATCGTATCTCTTGCTTGTCAGTGATACGAATTTCCGGGGCCGGTTCCGCAAGGGATCGGCCTCTTTTTCGTCAGGCGGCGTGCTGGGTTTCGATGCGGCGCGTGACATACGCAGCCAGATCGGCGCGGCGATACAGGACGCGGCGGAGCCCGATCCGAACGCGGGGGAGGTCCGCAATCCGGTCTAGCGTCCGGTCAGAGATTTTCAGGAAAGCCGCCGCTTGCTTGCGGTCCAGTAGGTCGGTCTCGGTCATGTTATTTCCCTTCGATGGAAACCATGACGACTAATAATCACTCATCTTCAAAGAAGTCGTCAGGACAAACGTCCGGCGCTAATTGTCCTACCAAGACTGACTCAGCGGTGACTATTTTGGCGATTTCCAATAAGCTTCTACGATTAGCTATTCGCTTTTTATGAGCGATAGCTGATCGTTTCAGGCTTTGTGCAATTTGAAATTCAGATAGACCGCGATAACCTATCCAATGTAGCGCCTCGCGGATGATACGGATCAATGGCGTTCTTTCGGAAAACGATGTTTCTCGTGGAACGTTAAATCCGATTTTCTCAAACGCCACGGAAAAAAGGGAGACGAGCATACTTGCGTCACCTATCCAAGGCTCAGCTATATTTTTTCTCACCTGAGAAAAAAAGCTTTCTCCATTTTGCATTTTTCTAGATACAATTAGTAATTCTTCTTCTATTTTAAGATTATCGAGCATTTTTTCTCTTGCGAGAATTAACTCAGGGACACGATCAATTACTTCTGGCCGCACAATATTGCGGCTTAATTCTCTTTTTGCAGCCTCAATTAGAGGCGGTAATTCATTGCCGATAATCCTAAGCGCATCATTTAATTTACGATATCGTTTCAAATTCTCTTGTTGCTTTTTAGGGGCCTTTCTCACGGATCGTTGCATATATATCCATATTGCAATGGACTGCATTTCCCGAAGCAGGGCCTCTACGTCGAAGTCATTGTTGGCTCGGGTTATATGTTTCTCGATCCAGTCAATAACCGGGGGAAATGGTGGCGGAAGGATGCGTAATTCGTCTCGGTTGCTCACGCCACCGTCTCCGCGACCGTCCGCTTGATCGCCAACACTGCCGCGCGGGCCACAAGGGCGCGCTGTAGCGGCGTGGCAGCCATTGCGCGGAGTTCGGCACCATGACGGGCCAGGACGGCCTCTAGCCCGCCCAGCGTGGCAGGACTGCCGCTCTCAGCCGGTTTCGTGGTATGGATCGCTTGATCCTGTCTCATAGTAGCCTCCAACTGCTTACGGGATCATCGCCGGGGCGGGGGTCCAGCCCGCTCCGGCACTCCCGGCTCGCCGCTGCACCGCGCGGCCCGGCATCCCCCTTTTGTCAGTTTTGGCAGTCCTTCATCTGGGGGGTAGGGAAAAATTTCATCCCGTTTTCGGCTTGCGCCTCCCGCTTGCGGGCATCGCGATTACCTCCGCCGGTTCCGCGCCTTTCATCAGAGCGGCAATCCGGTTGCCGGTTCGATCCGCCGCCGCTTGTGCAGGATCGGCGGCAAGATGCGCGTAGCGTTCGGTCGTCACGGATTTCTTGTGGCCCAGCAGTTTTCCGACAATGAACAAGCTATCGCCCCCGCCAATCGCGGCACTGGCGAAGCTATGGCGGAGGTCATGAATCCGAACGTCCCCCAATCCGGCGGCGTCCCTGATCCGGTTCCATATCTTCCAGATACCGACAAAGGGAGCGGCGGGGCGGTCGCCGGGGATGACGTAGGGATTGCCTTCCAGGCGGGGGATGCTTGCCAGAATGTCGAGGGCAGGGGCGGGGAGAAACAGGTTTTTTGCCCCGGTCTTGGAATCCCCCAGCCGCGCAACGCCAGTTTCAAAATCGATCACATCCCAGCGAAGGCTAAGGATTTCGTCTTTCCTCGCACCCGTCAGCAGGTAGAGCCGGATTGCCGTGATCGCGCGCCAGTCCGCCGCGCCCGTTGCTTCGGCGGCGGCGAGGGCATCCCCCAGCCGAGTGATTTCATCCTTGTCCAGAAAGCGTTCGCGCGGCTTCTCTTTGTATTTCGTGATGTTCCGGCAAGGGTTTGTCCCGTCCGGGCGTTCCCCGATCCGTTCGGCCCAGCCGAGAATTGACGATATCAGCGCCAGCACCCGGTTAGCGGCAACCGGCTTTTCGCGCATGGTGTGGTGCAGCTTGGCGATATCCTGCTTTGTGATGCTCGGGAGCCGGATTCCACCGATAGCGGGCAGGACGTGAAGGGCGAGGTTGCGCCGATCCTCGGTCACGGTGCGGGGCTTTTTGTGCAACTCCGCATATTCGGCCATGTAGCGTTCGGCAAAGTCGGCAAAGGTCACGGCGGCCTTCTCCGCCCGCTTCTCGGCAACCGGGTCTTTCCCTGCCCGGATCAGCCCTAGCAGTCGTTCCGCCTCTCGCCGCGCGCTCTCCGGTCCCCAATAGCCCCGGCCATGCCGTCCTATCGTCATCAGGGCTTGGCGGCCATTGATCCGGGTCTTGAGAAAATAGGACGTGTCCCGCACCCGGCAGCGAACGCCAAAGCCCCGCACCTCGGTATCAAAAACCTGATCGCCGGGCTTCAGCTTGTTAACCAGTTCGGCGGTGATGCGCTTGGTAGCCATGCCTTCGCCTTCCGTCCAATGGATACCTCAAAACACGTATGGGATACCGCGTCATGCAAAGACACGCAAGAACGGGAGCAGACAGGTCTAGGTAAATGGCAGCTTTTTTCTAAGCCTGTCGTCCCCTGTCGAGGCCGATAACCAGAATGGCATTCAGGAGGTCGTCGGTTCGATTCCGATTGGCTCCACCAGCGTTTTCCAGGACATGACCGACGTTTCGCGGATGCCGTGGCGGCATGGCCGGTCGCGCGGTTGCGTGCGGCCCTGATCGGCCGGCATCCGTGCAAGTCGCACCGGGGCCCTGGCCGACCCGATCGGGTCAGCTGCTCAATTCGCCTGGCACGGGAGCGAGGAAGGGCGGGCTGCGGCGGCTGAGGCGCACCGCCAGCCGGTCCACATGGCGCTCGAACAGGACCGCGACCGGCAGGGTGGCCGCGAGGCCGGCGATGAGCGCGGCCAGGCAGCCCGGCACGGCGCCGGACCGTGGCGCGATCAGGTTGAACACGCTGCACCCGATGGTCGCCATGACCGGGAAATGCACCAGGTAAAGGCTGAACGAGATGCGGCCGAGGAACTGCGGCAGGCGGCGTTCCAGCAGGTGCTGCGCGCGCGGCAGGTGCAGCACGCCGAGGAAGATCAGGATCGCGCCGACCTGGTTGGAGAAGTGAAACGGATCCGGCGGGTGCTGGTGGCGCAGCAGGCTGTGCAGCAGCAGGATCGGCGCCGGCGGGATCAGGCGGCAGAGCAGGATGCCGGCGGCCAAGGCGAGGATCGCGAGGCCCTGGCGCAGGCGCCCGGGTGACGGCCGGCGCAGGCCGGCAAGCGCGTAGCCGAGGGCGAAGAGGAACCACTGGCTCGCCCCGAGCCAGAGGGCGAGGGCGGCGATGACGTAGGGCAGCAGCGCGCGCCGGCGCCGCTCGACATAGCTGAGGCCGAGGCAGAGCACCGATCCGGACAGTGCGACATTGAGAGTCCAGGTCGGCGGATCGAAGGCGTGCAGGAGATCCGGCATGGGGATGAGGTGGCGGAGGAACGGAAAGCCGTTCGCCCCGGCATAGCCGGTGAGGACGCTGTTCAGGATGGCGTCGCGAAGGACGGGTCCGGGGGCGGGCGGGGTCGCGAGCAGGATGCCCAGCCAGTGCGTCGAGCCCGAGAGGGCGGCGGCATGGAGATGCGCCTGGTCGTCCAGCGACAGCAACGCGCCGGCGAACAGCACGGCCGCGGAAGCGGGCAGGCCGAGGCGCACAAGGCGGCGCCAGAGGCCGGAGGCGAAACCGTCGATCCGGGCGAAGGCGCGCCGCAGCACGTAACCGCTGAGCAGGAAGAAGATATACACGGCGCTGTAGCCGTTGATCAGGAACACGGCGGGAGAGCGGGCGATGGCGGCCTGCCAGCCATGGGAGGCCAGGAGGTCGGCGGGACCCAGGCCGGCCATCGCAAGGACCGGCAGAAACGCGCTCACGTAGTGCAGAAAGACGACCTGGAGGGCGGCAAGGCCGCGCAGACCGTCAAGGAAAGCCACCCGTTCGGATTTCAGTGTCCGCTCCATCGAAAGCTTTAATTGTTGTTGATCTCATTGGTAAATTTTCATGTCAATCCACGGCATGATTTTTCAGTCATAATCGGGAAAATTGCTTCCATTGATAATTCCGGCAGCTCATCTCGACCCATTGTCTTGCGGTCGACAATACAAGATGTTCTCATGTCTTGGCAGCTTCGCGCGATCGCTCCGGGTGAACAGGGGGCGAAAGCATAAATCTCCTCGGAAGGCATGTTCCCTCGCCACGACACGGAGCGCCACGGGCGGGCCGCCGGCATGATCCGTCCCGCACGGCATCCCGTCGCGGCATTGAAACGATAATCAAACGGCATTGGATTCATCGAGGCGCCGCCGGCATTTTTCAGGAGCCGCACGCGGCGCCACGGATCGGCGGTTGCGGGAGACGGCGGGGACGATCCGCTTCGCGGATCCGACAAGGAGGACACCATGAAGACACTCATTCTGCTCGGCGCCCTTGCTCTGGCCGGGACGGGCACGGCATTCGCGCAACAGGGCAACGCGGGCACGCGCCTGACGCCGCAGCAGGCGACGACGATGAAGGCGGACCTGACCCAGGCGCAGGCGCTGGTCGCCAAGATCAACCGGAGTTACCACACCGACTTCGCCATCGCGCCGAAGATGGAGCACGAGGCGATGATGCACATGGCGCGCGCCGAGATGGAAATGGCGAAGGCGATCATGGACCTGCAGATCAACTTCAACCCGAGCCCGCTCGGCGGTTTTTCGGGCGGCAACTGACCGGCCGGCCCTGGCACAAGAAAGGCCGGAGCGCGATGCGCTCCGGCCGTGTTGCCGGCGTGAAGGGTCTTACTTCTTCGGCAGGGCGAAGATCGCCACCGCGTCGCCGTAGGGGTAGCTGAGCTGGAAGTTGCCGCCGGCGGCCACCGCGACGTATTCGCGGCCCTTGACCGAATAGGCGATCGGCGGCGCGTTCACGCCGGCGCCGAGATTGAAGCGCCACAGGCGCTTGCCGGTCTTGGCGTCCATCGCGTCGAACCAGCCATTGCCCTCGCCGGTGAAGACGAGGTTGCCGGCCGTGGCCAGCACGCCGCCCATCATCGGCTGCGGCACCGTGTCGTTCCAGGCGATCTTGCCGGTATCGACGTCGATCGCGGTCAGCGTGCCGTCCTGGATGCCGTGATCGACATTCTTGAAGGTGCTGCCGAGGCGGATCTGGCCGGGGATCGCCGGGCTGCTCTTCTCGTTGGTGAAGGTCATGAGCTGGTTCATGCCCATCACGTAGACGTCGCGGGTGATCGGCGAGAAGGCCGGCGGCGACCAGTCATCGCCGCCATTCGCGCCCGGCAGCATCTGCACGCCCTTCGGCGTGGGCTGCGCGAACATGTTCTCCTGCTTGTCGAAGGGCTGCGACTTGCGGATCAGCTTGCCGGTCTCGCGGTTGACGATGTAGTACCAGGCGGTCTTGCCGGCCTCGCCGACGGCGGGGACCATCTTGCCGTGGTCCTTCACGTCGATCAGCATCGCGTTGCTGACGGCGTCGTAGTCCCACACGTCGTGCTTCACTTCCTGGTAGTACCAGACGAGCTTGCCGGTGTGGATGTTCAGCGCCACGATCGAGTCGGTGTAGCGGTTGTCGCCCTTGCGCGCCGCGCCGTTGAGGTCGGGGTTCGGGTTGCCGGTCGAGAAGATCACGAGGCCGCGCTTCGGATCGACGGTCGGCGTGGTCCAGACGGTGCCGCCGCCGGTCTTCCAGGAATCGCCTTCCCAGCCGGCCTTGCTGTCGGTGGTGTGGAAGCGCCAGATCTGCTTGCCGGTCTGCGCGTCATACGCGGCGATGAAGCCGCGGATCGGCCACTCGCCGCCGGCGCTGCCGATGATGACCATGTTCTTGTAGACGGTCGGCGCCATCGTCTCGGAATAGCCGTAGCGCGGATCGGCGACCTGGGTCATCCATTCCTGCTTGCCGGTCCTGGCGTTGACCGCGATCAGGTGGTCGTCCAGCGTCAGCATGTAGACCATGCCGTTCGAGGCGGCGGCGCCGCGGTTCACCGGGCCGCAGCAGATCTGGATCTGGCCGTCGGTGTAGGTGTAGGTCCACAGCGTCTGGCCGGTGGTCGCGTTCATCGCGATCAGCGCCTGCTTGGAGTTCACCATCGGCGTGGTGAGATACATGATGCCGTTGACCACGATCGGCGTGGTCTCGAAGCTCGCGCTGTAGCCGGTCTGGGCGATGGCGACCGGGGCGAGGTCCTTCACGTTCGCGGCGTTGATCTGCTTGAGCGGCGAGAAGCGCGAGTTGTCGTAGTCACGGCCGGAGACCAGCCAGTTCGCGTCCGCCTTCGGCGCCGCTTCCAGCATCTTGGTGGTGACGCTGACATCGCCGGTGATGGTCTTGCCGACGACCGCGGTCTTGCCGCCGGTCTCCGAGCCTTCGGCCTGCACGGCGCCGGCCTGCGCCGTCTGCGCCAGCGCGAGGCCGAGCAGCGCCGCCGCCGGCAGGGCGGCGAGACGCAGTCGCCGCGCGAGGCGGGAATCGTCCGTTTTCGTTGTCATTCGTGAGTTTCCCCTGTGGTTTCAGCCAGATCCGGCCGCCTGGGGCGGCCGGCGGTTCCGCCCTGCTTCAGGACTTGCCGGGATAGGGCAGCATCTTGATGCAGGAGGCGGTTTCGGCGTCCAGCTTCGTGCTGCCGGACGGATAGCCGTTCTGCTGGAGGATGTGGGCGAAGATCGCGTCATACTCCGCGGATTTGAGGCTGCCGGGCGCCTGGTAGGGCATCTGCGACTTGATGAAGGCGAGCAGCTGCGCGCCCGTGATCTTGGTGAATTCGAGATAGGACTTGAACTTCGCGCCACCCAGCGCCGGGCCCGACCCGCCGGAGAGGTTGGTCATGTGGCAGGCGGCGCAGTTCGCGTCGTAGAGCGTCTGCCCGGTCGCCGCCTGGGCGGCGGTGAAGTCGCCGCTGGCGCAGCCCGCCTGGGCGAGGCCCGGCAGCGAGAGCATCGCCGCGGCGGCCGCGGCGAGCAGGGCCCTGTGTCCTTTGGTCATGAATGTTCCCCATGTTCGGTTCGCCCGCGACCGGGCGGTGTTCTCATATTCGTTACGCGGCAGGTATATGAACCCTTCCATCCTGTAAAGCTGCGGTAATCCCGGCGAGAGAGACTGTTCCGCTTCGCCACGCCCGCGCCCCGCGGCGTCTGGCCGTGCGGGCGGGAATCGTCGTAGCCTCGCGCGAAACCGGGAATCGAGGAGAAG
>NZ_AFPR01000100.1:0-21754 GCF_000219295.1 Acidiphilium sp. PM | reverse complement strand
CGTTCGCGAGCCGCAGAACCGCCGCGTGGAAATCATCCTCCACTGAGCAAGGCCTGCAGATCGGATCAGGAAACCCCGGCGGAAACGCCGGGGTTTTTTCATGCGTGGAACAAGGTCGCGAGGCGCTCGCGCCGGCTGGTCGTGATGCCGGAGGCGGCCAGGTAGGCGTCGATACCGCCCCAATCCCGGTCGATCGCGGTGAAGGCGCTGTCGAGATAGGCGGGATCGGTCCGGCCGAGCGCGTCGAGCGCGCCGGGATCGACCGTGTGGCCGAGCAGCTTGTTGAGGCTGCGCGCGATGTGCCTGGTTTCCTCGACGATATCGATGCGCCGGCCGGTTTCCTCATAATCGGCGAGGATCGCCTCCCGCCGCACGCCGAGAGCGGTGAGCAGCAGCGCGGTGGCGACGCCGGTTCGGTCCTTGCCGACATGGCAGTGCAGCAGGACCGGCACGCCCCAGCCGCTGGCCATCGCTTCTGTCGCGGCGGAAATCGTCGCGGCGAGCAGGGCGGGCAGGCTGGCATAGAGATCGAGCATCGCCCGCCGCGCGCCCGCCGCACCGGGTTGGCCGGCAAGGCGCAGGATCAGCGTCTGCATGCCGGCGGCGCTATCGGTGCTGGCGGGCATCTCGATGATCCGCGCCGGGGCGAGTGTGGGCCAGCGCGAGGCGAAGCGCTTGCGTTCGCCGCTGCTGCGAAGGTCGCAGACCAGGCGGATGCCGAGCGCTTCGAGGCGCTTCAGGTCGGCCTCGTCGAGGCTGGATAGCTGGCCGGAGCGGAACAGCCGGCCCGGCCGCAGCGTGCCGCCCCCGGTCAGTGGCAGCGGGCCTACATCGCGGAAATTCGGCGCGTTGGCGAGGGTCGTCACGCTGGGATCAGTGCCGCGGCGTGTATTGCTCCATCCGGCGGAACTCGTCCGACTCGACGATGCCGCAGGTCAGCACGACGATCGGCTGCGCCGCCGGATTCTGGCGGGCGAAGGTGACCAGCGCCGTCTGGTCGGGCTGGCCGAGCACCTGATCGAACAAATGCTGGCTCGCGGCGCAGAAATCGGAACCCTGGTGGATACCGGCGGTGGACTGCGCGTTCGCGAGATTGGTCACGTAGCTGTCTTCGTAATGCTGATAGGCGCGCCCGTGCCGGGCCCGGAAATAAGCGTCCAGAACATGCTGCTCGCGCAGGATGTAGGGATGAAAGCGCGTCATGAACTGATCGTACTGGCTGCGCTGGCCACAGGTGAGGGCCGAGACCATCAGCGTGCTTTTCAGGCCGATGATGTCGAGCGCTTCCTGGTTCTCCGGCGTGACGCAGGCGGACGCATTGCCGGTAATGAACGCGGCGGCGAACAGGAGCGGGGCGATCCGGCGCATGCAACCTCCCAACGGAACAACAAAAGGCGGCCGCACAAGATCGCGACCGCCTTCAGATAGGCCCGGAAGCCTCGGGAAGTAAAGAAAGTTCAGGTTAAATTCCGTGTCAGGCGGCGATCTCGCTGAATTGCAGGACCGGCTGGACGTTGGTGAAGTTGGCGATGTCGCCCATCACCTCGGGGCCATGCGCCTGCACGGCCTTGCCAAAGGCCTCAAGGCTTTCGAACTGGAGCGTGGTGATGACGGCGTAGGGCGGAGCCGCGCCATCCGGCCCGTTGACACCATGCAGCACGGTGGCGCCCTTGAGGCCCATCGATCCCCAGCGGTCGCCGACCAGCTTCATGTGCTTGTCGTGGTAATAGGTGGTGTCGAAGGTCGAGGTGGCGGTCTTCGGATACAGAACGGTAATCGCGATCATATGATGTCCTCCCTGGGCTTCAGTCTTGCCCGGGCACGGCGGCAATGCAAGGGGCGTGCGGGTTACACCCTGGCCACGCGCAGCGCGTTGGTCGTGCCGCTCTGGCCGAAGGGGACGCCGGCGACGACGACGATTTCTTCGCCCGGCTGGGCGAAGCCCTCCTGCCGCGCGACCTTCGCCGAAAGGGCGACAGCCTCGGTCATCGAGCCCACATCCTGCGTGACCACGGCATGCACGCCCCAGACCGCCGCGAGGCGGCGGGCGGTGTCCAGACTGGGTGTCAGGCCGATCACGGGGCAGTCCGGCCGCTCGCGGGCGACGCGCAGCGCGCTGGCGCCGGAACTGGTGAAGGCGACGATGGCGCGCGCGCCGATCGTGTGCGCGACCTGTTCGGCGGCACGGGCGATGGCATCGGCCGAGGAAGGTTCGGGGTCCGGCCGCTTGGCGTCGATCGTCCGCCGCCAGTCATCGTCCCGCTCCACCCGGGCGACGATGCGGTCCATCATGTTCACCGCCTCGCGCGGATACTGGCCGGCGGCACTCTCGGCCGAGAGCATCACCGCATCGGCGCCGTCGAACACCGCGGCCGCCACGTCCGATGCCTCGGCGCGGGTGGGGGCGGGGGCGGAGATCATGCTCTCCAGCATCTGCGTCGCGACGACCACCGGCAGGCCGCGCTGCTGGGCGGCGCGGATGATGCGCTTCTGCACGATCGGCACTTCCTCGGGCGGCAGCTCGACGCCGAGATCGCCGCGCGCGACCATGACGGCATCCGTCGCGTCCATGATCTCGTCGAGATTGTCGAGCGCCTGGGGCTTTTCCATCTTGGTCATCACCAGGGCGCGGCCGGCGGCGATCTCCTTCGCCTCCAGCACGTCGGCGGCGCGCTGGACGAAGGACAGGCCGATATAGTCGATGCCGTGTTCGAGCGCGAAGGCGAGATCGGCGCGGTCCTTCTTCGTCAGCGCCGGGATCGGCAGCACCACGTCGGGCACGTTGACGCCCTTGCGGTCGGAGAGCGGGCCGCCGGTGACGACCTCGGTCAGCAGGTGGTCCTCGCGCTTGCGCAGCACCCGCAGGCGCAGCTTGCCGTCATCGAGCAGCAGGGTGGCGCCGATGCTGGCGGCCTCGATGATCTCGGGATGCGGCAGGTTGACGCGGCGGGTATCGCCGGGGGCGGGGTTGAGGTCGAGCTGGAATTCGGCGCCGGTCTGCAACTGCACGCGTCCGCCGCGAAACTGGCCGACGCGCAGCTTCGGCCCCTGCACGTCGGCGAGGATGCCGATCGGCCTGTCGAACTTCCGCTCCAGCGCGCGGATCATCTGCAGGCGCGCAAGGTGATCCTCATGCGTGCCGTGGCTGAAATTGAGCCGGAACACGTCGGCGCCGGTCTCGAAGAGCTGCGACAGTATCTCCGGCGTCGAACTTGCCGGCCCGATAGTAGCAACGATTTTCGTGCGCCGATGACGCCGCAGCCTGGATGCCATGCTGGTCCCCTCTGAATCTGTCCGCCTGCCAGGTCCCGATGACCGGGTTATCGTGTCGCGCCGTGACCGGCGTCGTGATAAACGTCTCTATGGCAAACATGCGCGGCGATGACCACCTGCCGCACGCGTAAGGAGACCGTTTCAATGGACAACGACCGATTCGACGATGCCACCCGCACCGAACTCGAGGCAGCGGCTTTCCGACGTCTGGTCGCGCATCTGCGCGAGCGGACGGATGTGCAGAATATCGACATGATGAACCTTGCCGGCTTCTGCCGGAACTGCCTTTCGCGCTGGTACCGCGAGGCGGCGGAGGCGCGCGGCCTGGAGCTGAGCGATCCGGATGCGCGCGAAATCGTGTACGGCATGCCCTACAAGGAATGGCAGGCGCGCCACCAGACCCCGGCCAGCGACGCGCAGAAGGCGGCCTTCGAGGTCGCGAGCCGGCAGGGGCATTGACCGGCGCGGGCGCGCGCTCTATCCCGCGCGTCCGACCGATCCGACGGAGGAGCACAGATGGCGTTCGATGCGGCAGAGACCCAGGAAGACAATGCGAGCCACGGCAATATCGCGGCCGACCGGCTGCGCAGCATCGTCGAGCGCATCGAGCGGCTCGAGGAGGAGCGCAAGGCGCTGGGCTCGGACATCAAGGACATCTATGCCGAGGCGAAATCGGCCGGCTTCGATGTCAAGGTGCTGCGTCAGCTCATCCGCCTGCGCAAGCAGGAGCCGGCCGAGGTCGAGGAGCAGGAAATGCTGATCGACGTCTATCGCCGCGCGCTCGGCATGTGAGTTGAGGGGGCGGCGCGCACCTGGCGCCGCCCGACCTGTGATCGCCGGCTCAGCCCCGGCGCAGCAGGGTTGCCGCTTCCACCGCGAAATAGGTGAGCACCCCGGCGGCGCCGGCGCGGCGGAAGCCCATCAGCGTTTCGAGAATGCCGCGCTCGCGGTCGAGCAGCCCGTGTTCCATCGCGGTGGCGAGCATCGCGTATTCGCCGCTCACCTGATAGGCGAAGGTCGGCACCGCGAAGCGCTCGTGCACGCGGCGGATGATGTCGAGATAGGGCATGCCCGGCTTGACCATCACCATGTCGGCGCCCTCGTCGATGTCCATCGCCACCTCGCGCAGCGCCTCGTCGGTGTTGGCGGGGTCCATTTGGTAGGTCTTCTTGTCGCCCTTCAGCGCCGCGTTGGAGCCGAGCGCCTCGCGGAACGGGCCGTAGAAGGCGGAGGCGTATTTGGCGGCGTAGCTCATGATCCGCGTGTCGATCAGCCCCTCGGAATCGAGGGCGGCGCGGATGCTGCCGATCCGCCCGTCCATCATGTCCGAGGGCGCGATCACGTCGATCCCGGCGAGCGCCTGGTTCACCGCCTGGCGTTCGAGGATCTCGACCGATTCGTCGTTGGCGACATAGCCTTCGCGCAGCACGCCGTCATGCCCGTGATCGGTATAGGGATCGAGCGCCACATCGCCGATCAGGCCGAGCTCGGGGAATTCGCGCTTGAGCAGCCGGGCGGCCTGGCAGATCAGGTTGTCCGGGTTCAGCGCCTCGGTGCCCTCGGGGTTCTTGAGCTCGGGCGGGGTGGCGGGAAACAGGGCGATGGCCGGAATGCCGAGCCGCGCCGCCGGCTCGACATGGGCGGCGAGGCGGTCGAGCCCGACCCGCACGACACCCGGCATGGTGGCGACCGGCGTCGGCTCGCCATCGCCGGCGCGGACGAAGATCGGCCAGATCAGATTGTCCACCGACAGCGTGGTCTCGGCGACCATGCGCCGCGTCCAGCCATCGCGGCGGTTGCGGCGCAGGCGGGTGGTCGGAAAGCTGCCGGTGATCATTGCTGCTCCTCGTGCTCGTTACACACCTAGTCGAATTGCGCATGGAAGGGGCCGGCGCAAGGGGCGCAGGCTGCGCTGCGCCTATGCGTTGCCGCCCTCGATCGCGTCGATCACCGCCGCCGTTACCTCGGCCGTGGTGGCATCGCCGCCGAGATCGCGGGTGCGGATGCCGGCCGCCGTCACCCGTTCCACCGCCGCCATCAGCCGCCGCGCCGCATCCGCCTCGCCGAGATGCTCCAGCATCTGCGACGCCGTCCAGAACGCGCCGACCGGATTGGCGATGCCCTTGCCGGTGATGTCGAAGGCGGAGCCGTGGATCGGCTCGAACATCGAGGGGTAGTTCCGCTCCGGGTTGACGTTCGCCGTCGGTGCAATGCCGATCGAGCCGGCGAGTGCGGCGGCGAGGTCGGAGAGGATGTCGGCGTGCAGGTTGGTCGCCACCACCGTGTCGATGCTCGCCGGGGCGTGCACCATGCGGACGGTCATCGCATCGACCAGCATCTTGTCCCACGTCACCTCCGGGAAATCGCGCGCTGTCTCGGCGGCGACCTCGTCCCACAGCACCATGCCGTGGCGCTGCGCGTTCGACTTGGTGACGACGGTGAGGTGCCTGCGCGGGCGCGACGCGGCGAGGGCGAAGGCGAAGCGCATGATCCGCGCGACGCCGGCGCGCGTGAAGATCGCCACCTCGGTCGCGACCTCCTCGGCGTGGCCGCGATGCGAGCGGCCGCCCTGGCCGGCATATTCGCCCTCGCTGTTCTCGCGCACGATCACCCAGTCGAGATCCGCCGGGGCGCAGGCGCGCAGCGGCGAGTCGAGGCCGCGCAGCACCCGGGTCGGGCGGACATTGGCATACTGGTCGAACCCCTGGCAGATCGCGAGGCGCAGACCCCAGAGGGTGACATGGTCGGGGATGTCCGGCGCGCCGACCGCGCCGAAATAGATTGCGTCGAAGGCCTTCAGCCGTTCCAGCGCGCCGTCCGGCATCATCACCCCGTGGCGGCGGTAGTAATCCGAGCCGTAGTCGAACGCCGTGACGTCGAGCGCGAAGCCGCCGTCGCGGCGGGCGAGGGCGTCGAGCACGTCGAGCCCGGCACCGATCACTTCGGGGCCGATGCCGTCGCCGGGAATCGAGGCGATCCGGTAGGTCTTCATGGGCGCTTGCTCCTCTGCCCGTGGGTGAACCGTTGCGCGCCGGGCCGGCTTGCCCGAAGGGCGGGCGCGGCGCATCGTCGGCTGCGGTAACATGTCTCGCGCCGGGGCAAAACCGGTGGCAGCGGAGGGCGTGCGGCGATGACGCGGGCAGGATGAAGACGGATGCGGGCATGATCGCCCTCGGGCATACGGGGTTTGCCGCCTGGCTCATCCTTGTCGGGCTCGGCTTCTTCTTCGGTCTGGCCTACGAGGATTTCAACGCCCGCGCTGGCAGAAGCAGGCCGGGCGGGGTGCGCAGCTTCCCGTTGCTGGCGCTGGCTGGCGGCGTGCTCTACGCGCTCGACCCCGCGCCGCCGCTGCTGCTCGGCGTCGGGCTCGCCGTGCTCGGTCTCTGGCTTGGCCTCTATTACTGGCGCGGCATGGAGGAACTCGCCCCGGACGGCTCGCGCAATGTCGGGCTGATGGCACCGCTGTCGAACGTGCTCGCCTTCCTGATCGGGCCGCTGGCGCTGGCCGGGCCGTTCTGGATGGCGGTGGGGCTTACCGTCGCGGCGACGCTGCTGCTGACGGCGCGCGAGACGCTGCATTCGCTGGCGCGCGGGATCGACCTCGCCGAGATCGTCAATGCCGGGCGATTCCTGCTGATCACCGGCCTCGTGCTGCCGCTGCTGCCCGACCGGCCGGTGACGACGATCACCAGCGTGACCCCGTACGAGGCGTGGCTCGCGATGGTGGCGGTCTCGTCAATTTCCTATGCCAGCTATCTGCTGCGCCGCTATGTGGTGCCGCGCGGCTCGGGGCTCTTGGTCGCCTTTCTCGGCGGCATCTATTCCTCGACCGTGACCACCGTGGTGCTCGCCCGCCGCGCCGCCGCCGAGGCGGCGGCGGTGGTCGAAGCGCAGAGCGGCATCGTGCTGGCGAATGCGGTGATGTATCCGCGCCTGCTCGTGGTGATCCTGCTGTTCGATCCGGCGATGGCGCTATCGCTCGCGCCGTGGATGCTCGGGGTGGGCGCGCTCGGCGGGCTGGTCGCACTCGTCTGGTATCGCCTGCGCAACCACGCGGCGACGGCGCCGCCGGCGATCGCCGATGTCTCCAACCCGCTCGGCCTCGGCACGGCGGCGACGTTCGGGGTGCTGTTCGTCGTCGTTTCCATCCTCGCCTCGGTGACGATGCGGGCCTATGGCAGTTCCGGCCTCTACACCCTGGCCGGGATCGTCGGCGTGACCGACATCAACCCGTTCATCATCAGCCTCGCGACGCATGGCGCGGGCGCGGCGCCGGACCCGGTGGAGATGGAAGCCGTGCTGATCGCGACCGGCTCGAACCACATCTTCCAGGCGATCTATGCCAGCGCCTATTCCCGCTTCAGGACCGGCGCGCCGCTGGTGGCGTTCATGGTGCTGATGGCGGCGGCGAGCCTCGGCGCGGCCATTCTGGTGCATTGACGCCGTTTATCGCCCGGGCGCAGGGTGTGGTGAGGCGTTCCAACCGCGACCGCGGAGGGATGTGATGGCTGAGAGCGGAACCCGGCATGCCGCCGCGGCGGCAAAGGCGCATCCGCCGCGGCTGCGGACGCGCACGGCCTGGCGGCGGATCGTTGCCGCGCGTTGCGCCGAGCTCGGCCGGGACGATGTGGACGATGTCGAATCGGTGCACCGGCGCCGGGTGGCGATCCGTCGGCTGCGCAGCGTGCTCGCTCTTTTCGCCCCCTGTCTCGACCGCGCCGAACGGCGGCGGTTCGACGCCGCGCTGCGCGAACTCGGCCGCGCATACAGCCCGGCGCGGGACTGGGACGTGGCGTGCCTGAGATCCTTCCCCGCGGCGATGAAGGGGGAGGTTGATGCGGCGGCGGCGGCGGCGGTGCTCGCGGCGTCGGACGCGGCGCGGCGACAGGCGCATGAGCGTCTGGCAGCGAGCGGGGCGGCGTCGGAATGCGCGGATCTCGCCCGGGACATCGCGCGCTGGGCAGCCGGGCCGTCCATCATCGCGCCGGACGCGACGAACCGGCCGATCGACGTGCTGGCGCCTGAACTGCTCCGCCGGCTCGACCGGCGGGTGCGACGGCGCGGGCGGCGGATCGCCCGCCTGTCGGACAAGGAGTTGCACGCGCTGCGCAAGGCGCTGAAGCGGGCGAACTACGCCGCCGAGGCGCTGGAGGGTGTGGCGCCCGGCCTCGCACTCGGGGATTTTCGCGCCGCCGCCGCCGCGGTGCTCGACCAGCTCGGCCGGTTCAACGATGCCGGGGTCGCGCATGACCTTGCGGAAGAGCTTGCGGCTGACGATGTGCCTGTGGCGTCCCTTGTGCGGCGCTGGGCGACACGCCGCGCGCGGAAGGCGAAACGCCGTCTGGAACCGGCATGGCGGGACTATCGCGCCGCCTCCCGTCCCTGGAAGTGAGCCGCGCCGAGGTGGCGGTGGGGGGCGCAGCACTGGTATGATGCGCCGGCCCGAGTCGGCGCCGCTTGCGCGCCCGAACGCCAGATCGGAGTGATCGACATGGATATCCCGGCAGACTTTTCCGCTTCCCTTTCCTCCGTGATCGACACGATGGCGCCGATCTCGGCGCAGATCTGGGATGCGAAATACCGGCTGAAGGACGAGGCCGGCGAGCCGGTCGACCGCACCGTCGAGGACACATGGCGGCGTGTCGCCCGCGCCCTGGCGGAAACCGAGCGCGAGCCCTCAAGCTGGGAGGCGCCGTTCTACGAGGCGCTGCGCGATTTCCGCTTCGTCCCCGCCGGGCGGATCATTTCCGGCGCCGGCACGGCGCGGCGGGTAACGCTGTTCAACTGCTTCGTTATGGGCGACATCGAGGACGATCTCGGCCGGATCTTCGCCCATCTGCGCGAGGCGGCGCTGACCATGCAACAGGGCGGCGGCATCGGCTACGATTTCTCCTCGATCCGGCCCAAGGGCGCTGCGGTGCGCGGGGTCGGCGCCGATGCGTCGGGTCCGCTCTCGTTCATGGATGTGTGGGATTCGATGTGCCGCACCATCATGTCCGCCGGGGCGCGGCGCGGCGCGATGATGGCGACAATGCGCTGCGACCATCCCGACATCGAGGCCTTCATTGCCGCCAAGCGCGAGCCTGGGCGGCTGCGCAACTTCAACCTCTCGGTGCTCGTCACCGATGATTTCATGCGCGCGGTCGAGGCGGATGCGGCGTGGGATCTCGTGTTCGAGGGCAAGGTCTATCGCACGCTGCAGGCACGCGCGCTGTGGGAGGCGATCACCCGCGCGACCTATGATTACGCTGAGCCGGGGGTGATCTTCATCGACCGGATCAACAAGCGCAACAACCTCTATTATTGCGAGACGATCCACGCGACCAATCCCTGCGGCGAGCAGCCGCTGCCGCCCTATGGCGCCTGCCTGCTCGGCTCGATCAACCTCGCGCGGCTGGTGCGCGATCCGTTCGGCCCCGGCGCGCGGATCGACGAGGCGGAGCTTGCCGAACTCGTCACCATTGCGGTCCGCATGCTGGACGACACGATCGACGCCTCCGGCTTCCCGCTGGAGGCGCAGCGCGAGGAGGCGGTGGCCAAGCGGCGCGTCGGCCTCGGCATGACCGGGCTCGCCGATGCGCTGATGATGTGCGGCCTGCGCTACGGCACGCCGGAGGCCGCCGCGCGGGCCGGCGACTGGGCGCGGCAGATCGAGCGCGCCGCCTATCTCGCCTCCGCCGCACTCGCCGCCGAGAAGGGCGCGTTCCCGCTCTACGACGCCGCGCAATACCTCGCCGGCGAGACCATCGCCGGGCTCGACGAGGATGTCCGCGCCGCCATCGCCGCGCACGGAATCCGCAACGCGCTGCTTACCTCGGTCGCGCCGACGGGGACGATCTCGCTGCTGTCGGACAACGTGTCGAGCGGGGTCGAGCCGGTCTTCGCCCTGGCCTATACCCGCAAGGTGCTGCAACGCGATGGCAGCCGGCGCGAGGAGGAGGTCACCGACTACGCGCTGCGGCTGTTCCGCGCGAAGTTCGGCGAGGGGGCGCCGCTGCCCGCGCATTTCGTCACCGCGCAGGAGCTGACCCCGGCCGAACATGTGCGGATGCAGGCGGCAGTGCAGCGCCATGTCGACAGCGCGATCTCCAAGACGGTGAACGTGCCGGAGGATATTGGCTTCGAGGCGTTCCAGGAGGTCTATCTCGACGCCTACCGCAGCGGCTGCAAGGGTTGCACCACCTATCGGCCGAACGCGGTGACCGGCTCGGTGCTGGAGGTCGCACCACCCGCGGATGCGAAGCCGGCGGTAGCCGCGCCCGCGACCACCGCCGCCGGGCTGCTGGTGCGCGCCGACAAGCTGATCGGTGCCACCTACAAGCTGCGCTGGCCGGATAGCGAGCACGCGATGTACGTCACGATCAACGACATCGAGCAGGACGGGATGCGCCGGCCGTTCGAGGTGTTCGTCAACTCGAAGAACCTCGAACATTATGCCTGGGTGGTGGCGCTGACGCGGATGATCTCGGCGGTGTTCCGCCGGGGCGGCGAGGTCGCTTTCGTGGCCGAGGAGCTGAAGCAGGTGTTCGACCCGCGCGGCGGGCAGTGGAGCGGCGGGCGCTACGTGCCCTCGCTGGTCGCGGCGATCGGCGACGTGATCGAGCGGCACATGGTCGAGACCGGGTTCCTGGTGCCGCCATCGAGCCAGCAGCGCGTGGCGGAAGCGCCGGCCACAACCCCGCTCGGCGCGCTCTGCCCGAAATGCAGCCAGCCCGGCCTGGTGCGCGAGGCGGGCTGCCTGAGCTGCCTGCATTGCGGCTGGTCGAAATGCGGCTGACGGGCCGGGCGTAAGCCTTATTCGGCGGCTTCGTCCAGAGCGCGGCGGGCGGTTGAGCCGCGGATGACGCAGCGCCCGCCGAGCACGGTCTTGCGCACCGGGGCTTCGGGCGCATCGAGCCTTTCGAGCAGAAGGCGCATCGCCTCCTCGCCGATCTGTGCCACCGGCTGTTCGATGACGGTGATGCCCGGACCGACGAGGTCGGTCCAGCTTTCATTGTCGAAACCGGCGATCGCGAGATCCTCCGGCATGCGCCGGCCGGTGGCGCGCAGGGCGCGGACCACGCCCATCAGCAGCAGGCCATTGCTGGCGATCACCGCCTCGGGCAGGTTGCCCTTTGCGAACCAGCGGGCGATTTCCTGCTCGGCAGCCTCGATGCTGGGGGCGATGAAGCGCGACGACGGCGAGAGCCCGGCGCGGAGCATCGCCGCCTCGTAGCCGTCGCGCCGTTCCACGCCGGTGGTGCTGGCATTGCCGAACAGCCCGGCGATGCGCCGGTAGCCCTGGCCGGCAAGGTGTTCGACCAGCATCGAGCCGGCGGCGAAATTGTCGAGCACCACGGCATCCTGCGCGCTGGCGCGGCCGGCGCGGTCGATCAGCACCATCGGAAAGGACGGGCGCGGACCCTGGTCGAGCCGCTCCACTGAGGCGCGGGTCGGCGCGAAGATCACCCCGGTGACGCGCTCCTGCTCCATGAGCTGGAGATACATCGCTTCCTTCTCGGGGTTCTCGTCGGTATTGCACAGGATGACGCGCAGGCCGGCGCGGTAGGCGGCGTGCTCAACGGCGCGGGCGACGGCGGTGAAGAAGGGGTTCGAGATGTCGGCGACAATCAGCCCGACCGTCTGCGACTCCTGCGAGCGAAGGCGGCGGGCGGACAGGTTGGGCCGGTAGCCGGTGCGGCGCACCGCCTCCTCGACCTTGTCGCGCAGCGCCGCACTGACGGGGCCGCCGCCGAGCGTGCGCGAGACCGTGGCGGGCGAAACCCCTGCGGCACGGGCCACATCCTTGATACTAACGGCCATCGGGGCGTTGTCTTTCGTGCCTGCCAGAGAAAAATTCTGGAAATCGTTCTCAGAAACTGAGCATGAAACTGGCTGTTTCCGCAAGGAAAAATCAGCAGGTCACCGAAAATTTTCCGGAATATCCGAGAATTTTGTTGACATAAAAACATGAAAACGTTTTCAGTCCGGCGCGCAGCAAACGAGGAAGCCGTCAATGCCAGTCTCCACGCAGGATGATCTGCTCCGCCGCGAACGGGTTAGGCTCGGCGCCACGCCCTCTTCGAAGGCAGCGGCGATCGAGGAGGCCGCGCAGTTGCTGATCGCGTCCGGCTGCGTCGAGCCGGGATATGCGCAGAGCATGTTGCGCCGTGAAGCGGTCGCCAACACGTTCCTTGGTCACGGTGTCGTCATTCCGCACGGGATGGGCGAGGACCGGCACATGGTCCGGCGCGACGGCATAGCGGTGGTGCAGGTACCGGGCGGTGTGGAATGGGGGACGGGGCAGATGGCATGGTTCATCGTCGCCATCGCTGCGCGGGGCGACGCGCATATCGCCATCCTGCGCCGCCTTACCGCGCTGATGCAGGACGGAGAAATACTCGCCGCGCTGGCAGTCGCGGAGGACGTGGACGAGATCGTCGCCGCCCTCGCGGGCGAGGCACCGCGCGCCGCTCCGGCCGCGCCGGCGGCCGATCTGGCGCACCGGTTCGACTTCGTGGTGGACTATCCCGCCGGGCTCCACGCGCGGCCGGCGACTGCCTGGGTGGAGGCGGTGCGGCAGAGCGGCCTCAGAGTACAGGTGCGGCATGGCGACGAGGTGGCGGACGGGCGCAACCTGGTGGCGCTGCTGCAGCTTGGCCTGCGCGCCGGCGACCGTGTGGTGGTTTCCGCCGAGGGGGATGACGCCGCAGCCGGGCTGGCGCGGCTACGCGCGCGGATGGACAGCCTCACCGCGCAGGAAGTGGCGGATGCGGCGAAGGTGGCGGCGCGCGGCACGGACGCGACGCGGGGTTGGACGCCACCCGGCCCTCTCGCGGCAATCGAGGGTATCGGCGCCAGTCCGGGCATCGCCATCGGCCGGCTGCATGTCGTCGCCGGTGGCGCGGTGGAGGTTGCCGATGTGCCGGTGTCGCTGGCCGAGGGCGGGGCGCGGCTGGAGGCGGCACTCGCGGCGACGCGCCAGCAGCTTGCCGTCCTGGTCGACGATACCGCCCGCCGGCTCGGCGCCGCGGATGCGGCGATTTTCCGCGCCCAGGCGGAACTGCTGAACGACAGCGACCTGATCACTCTGGCCTGCCAGCTGATGGTCGAGGGGCATGGCCCGGCCTGGGCGTGGAACCAGGCGATCGAGCGGATGGCGGCGAGCCTGTCGGCGCTGGGCAACCCGGTGCTGGCCGGGCGGGCCGCCGATCTGCGGGATGTCGGCCGGCGTGTGCTGGCCTTGCTTGATCCGTCGGCCGTGCCCGGCTCGCTGCGGGATCTGCCGGCGGTCCCGTGCATCGTCGTCGCCGAGGAACTGTCGCCCTCGGACACTGCGGGGCTCGATCTGACGCTTGTGGTCGGGCTGGCGACGGCGCAGGGCGGGCCAACCTCGCACACCGCCATCCTCGCCCGCACGCTCGGCCTGCCGGCGCTGGTTGCCGGCGGCGGCGCGCTGCTGGCAGCAGCCTCCGGCCAGATGGCGATTCTCGATGGCGCGGAGGGGCGGCTTTATCTCGATCCGCCGGAGCCGGCGATTGCCTCGGCGATCGCCTGGCGCGAGGCGATGCGCGCCCGGCAGGCGGAGGCGGCGCAGCAGCGCGGCGCGCCGGCGGTGACGCGGGATGGGCACCGCATCGAGATTGCCGCCAATGTCAACCGGCCCGACCAGGTGCGGACAGCCCTCGAGGCCGGCGGCGAGGGCGTCGGGCTGATGCGCACCGAGTTCCTGTTCCTCGAACGCGGCGCGACGCCGGACGAGGACGAGCAGGAGGCGGTCTACCGCGCGATGATCGCGGCGTTGGAAGGACGGCCCCTGATCATCCGCGCGCTCGATATCGGCGGCGACAAGCAGGTGGCGCATCTCGGCCTGCCGCGCGAGGAGAACCCCTTTCTCGGCGTGCGCGGGGCGCGGCTGCTGCTGCGCCGGCCTGACCTTCTGGAGCCGCAGCTGCGGGCGATCTATCGCGCGGCGATGGCGGGCGGGGATGTGTCCGTCATGTTCCCGATGGTGACGTCGGCGAGCGAGATCGTCCGGCTTCGCGCCGCCTGTGAGCGGATCCGCGCCGAGCTTGGCGCGCCGGTGCTGCCGGTGGGGATCATGATCGAGGTGCCCGCGGCGGCGGTCGCGGCGGACCGGCTCGCCGCACAGTGCGATTTCCTTTCGATCGGCACCAACGACCTGACGCAGTACGCGCTCGCAATCGACCGGCAGAACCCCGAGCTCGCCGCCGAGGCGGACAGCCTGCATCCCGCCGTGCTGCGCCTGATCGCGCAGACGGTGGCGGGGGCGGCGAAGCACGGTCGCTGGGTCGGCGTGTGCGGCGGCATTGCAGGTGATCCGTTCGGCGCGGCGCTGCTCGCTGGACTCGGGGTGAACGAGCTGTCGATGACGCCGCGCGACATCGCTGCCGTCAAGGCGCGATTGCGGGGCTCGCGCTTCGACGAGCTGCGGGCGCTGGCGGCGCGCGCGCTCGATGCCGCGACGGCGGACGAGGTGCGCGCGCTGGATGCGGGAGCGCAGCGATGAGCCCGGTGATCACGCTGACGCTGAACCCGGCGATCGACGAGACGATCCTGCTCGATCGGCTGTCCCCCGGCACGGTCCACCGGGCACGGTCGGTTGCCTTCCATGCCGGGGGCAAGGGCGTGAATGTCGCGAGCTGCCTGGCCGACTGGGGCGGGATTCCGGTCATCGCCGCCGGGCTGCTCGGCCGCGCCAACGAGGCGCCGTTCGCCCGGCTGTTCGCGTCGAAGGCGATCCGCGACGAATGCCTTCACGTGCCGGGTGAGACGCGCACCAACGTCAAGCTCGCGCATGCAGGCGAGACCACCGACATCAACCTGCCGGGGCTTGAGGTGACGGCGGAGTCGGTGCGCGCGGTCAGGGAACGGCTGCTCGGTCTCGCGGCGCCGGGATCGGTCGTGCTTCTCGCCGGCAGCCTGCCGGCGGGGGTCGACGAGGGGCTTTACGCCGAGTTGACCGCTTCCCTCGCGGCGCGCGGCGCGCGCGTGCTGCTGGACAGTTCCGGCCCGCCACTCGCCCGCGCGCTGGCGGGCGGCACGCCGCCCTGGTGCATCAAGCCGAACCGCGCCGAGCTCGAGGCGCTGGCCGGGCGGCGCCTGCCGGATGCGGTAACGGTGCGCGATGCGGCGCGCGGGCTGCTCGGGCGAGGGGTGGCGCTGGTCGCTGTCTCGCTCGGTGCCGAGGGAGCGCTGTTCGTCACCGGCGAGGACTGCCTGCACGCGGCACTGCCGCCGATGCGGGCCGCCAGCACCGTCGGCGCCGGGGATGCGATGGTCGCCGGGATCATCGCCGGAATTCACGCGGGCGAGGGGATCGAAGGGATCGCCCGGCTGGGGACGGCCTTTGCCGCCGCCAAGCTGCGCGCACCGGGGGCGAACCTGCCGGAGCGCGCCGTGGTCGAGGCGCTGGCCGGCGCGGTGATCATTCAATACGAGGGAGTGAACGCAGCATGAGCGACATCGTCGCGATCATCGCCGGCGGGGAGGGCACCGTCACCCGCGTCCTCGCGGCCGAGGCGCTGCGCCGGGCGGCGCGGGAGGCGGGACACGATATCGAGATCGAGGTGCGGACCGGCGAGGGTGTGCTCGATCCGCTCGCCGCGAGCCGGATCGCTGTGGCGGGGGTAGCGATAGAGGTCGGCGGGAGTGAAGCGGGCGATCCGCGCTTCGCCGGAAAGGCAACGATCCGCGCGACGCTGGCCGACGTGCTGGCGGATGCCGCCGCCGTGCTCGGCCGCGCGGCGGGGACGGTGCCGCCCGGCGGGCGGAGGATCGTCGCGATCACCTCCTGTCCGACCGGCATCGCCCATACGTTCATGGCGGCCGAGGGGCTGTTGCAGGCGGCGAAGGCGCTCGGCCACGAGATCCGCGTCGAGACCCAGGGGTCGGTCGGGGCGGGAACGCCATTGACGGAAGACGAGATCGCGGCGGCGGATATCGTTCTGATCGCCGCCGATCGGCAGGTCGATCTCGGGCGGTTCGGCGGCAAGCGCGTGTTCCAGAGCGGCACCAAGCCGGCGATCAACGACGGCAAGGCGCTGATCGCCCGCGCGCTGGACGAGGCGGAATTGCAGGGTGGCACGGCTCGGCCGGCGGCCCGCACCGGCGCGCGGAAGCCGAGGACCGGGCCCTACAAGCACCTGATGACGGGCGTGTCGTTCATGATACCGTTCGTCACCGCGGGCGGGCTGCTGATCGCGCTGGCCTTCGCCTTCGGCGGCATTCATGCGACCGATGCCGCCCAGGCGCACAGTTTCGCCGGCGCCTTGTTCGAGATCGGTGCGAAATCGGCCTTCACGCTGTTCGTGCCGGTGCTCGGCGGTTACATCGCCTATTCGATCGCCGACCGTCCGGGTCTCGCGCCGGGGATGATTGGCGGGCTGCTCGCCTCGCTGACCGGGGCGGGGTTTCTCGGCGCGATCCTGGCCGGCTTCATCGGCGGCTATGCGACGCGCTGGCTGAACGAGATTCTGCGCCTGCCGCGCGGCCTGCAGGGGCTGAAACCGGTGCTGCTGCTGCCGGTGCTCGGCACGCTCTTCACCGGGCTGCTGATGATCTACGTCATCGGCCGTCCAGTGGCCGAATTGCTCCACCTGATGACGCATGTCCTGCGCTCGATGCAGGGATCGAGCGCGTTGGCGCTCGGCCTGCTTCTTGGCGCGATGATGGCGTTCGACATGGGCGGGCCCGTGAACAAGGCGGCCTATACGTTCTCGGTCGGCCTGCTGTCGGCGCAGGTCTACACGCCGATGGCCGCGGTGATGGCGGCGGGGATGACGCCGCCGCTCGGCATCGCGCTGGCGACCCGGCTGTTCGCCAGCCGGTTCAACACGCTCGAACGTGAGTCTGGGCTGTCGACCGGCGTGCTGGGCCTTTCCTTCATCACCGAGGGGGCGATTCCCTACGCGGCCGAGGATCCGTTCCGGGTCATTCCCTGCACCATGACCGGATCGGCGATCGCCGGGGCGATTTCCATGGTGGCCGATGTGAAGCTCCGCGTGCCGCATGGCGGGGTATTCGTGCTGCCGATCCCGAACGCGGTGACGCATCTCGGGCTCTATGTGGTCGCCATCGTCGCCGGATCGATGGTGACGGCGGTGATGCTCGGGCTGGTCAAGAAGCCGGCGGGCGAGGCCGACGGGTAAGCCGCGCGGGATTGCCGCATGCGGCAGCGCGGGGTAGGCATGGCACTGCCCGCCGAAGACAGGACCGCCCATGCCCGATACGACACCGCCGCTTCCCGGCATCGACCAGCTTCGCGCCCTCATGGAGTCGGACGTCACGCTCGCGATGGGGCGGACGCTCGGGTTCCACCTGGTCGAGATCGGCGAGGGGCGGGTGGTGTTCGAGGGCACGCCGGGGCGCGAGGTGTATAATCCGCTCGGCACGGTGCATGGCGGCTATGCCGCGACGTTGCTCGACTCCGCCTGCGGCTGCGCGGTCCATACCATGCTCACCGCCGAGCAGGCCTATTCGACGCTGGAACTCAAGGTGTCCTACCACCGCGCGATGACGGCGGAGACCGGCACGGTGCGGGCGGTCGGCACGGTGATCTCGCTCGGCCGCCGCGCCGGCTTCTCGGAGGCGAGACTGACCGATGCGAGCGGCCGGCTCTACGCCTCGGCCACCTCGACCCTCATCATCATGCAGCGCTGAGGAGCAGCATCATGCGCATTCTCGTTGTCGGCGCCGGAAGCATCGGCGGATATTTCGGCGGGCGGCTGATCGAGGCGGGGGCGGATGTGACCTTCCTAGTCCGTCCGGCGCGGGCCGCGGCGCTGGCGGAGACCGGCCTCGCGATCCGCAGCGCGAAGGGGGATTTCCACGAACCGGCGCCGAAGCTCGTCACCGCCGACCGGCTGGGACCCGCGTTCGACCTCGTGCTGCTGAGCTGCAAGGCCTATGACCTCGAGGAGGCGGTGGCCGCGCTCGCGCCGGCGGTGAGCCAGCGGACGCTGATCCTGCCCCTGCTCAACGGCATGCGGCACCTCGATGTACTGGACGCGCGGTTCGGCGCTGCATCCGTGCTCGGCGGGCAATGCGTGATTTCCTCGGTGCTGGATGCCGACGGGCGCGTGCTGCACCTGAACGACGCCCATATGCTGACCTTCGGGCCGCGGTCCGCCGGGCAGGAGGCGCGGGCGCGGGCGATCGCCGAGCTGTTCGGCCAGGCGGCCTTCACCACCCGGCTGAGCGACGCGATCATGCAGGACATGTGGGAGAAATGGGTGTTCATTGCCTCGCTCGCTGGCATCACCTGCCTGATGCGCGCCTCGGTCGGCGCCATCGTCGCGGCGGGCGGCGCCGGGATCGCGCTGGACCTGGCCGCCGAATGCGCCGGCATTGCCGCGCGCCACGGGTTCGAACTGCGGCCGGCCGCCGCGGCGCGGCTGAAGGAGTGGCTGGCGACAGAGGGATCGCCGATGACCGCCTCGATGCTGCGGGACATGGAACAGGGCGGGCGGATCGAGGGCGAGCACATCATCGGCGACCTGCTGCGGCGGGGCGAGACGGCGTCGTGCCCGTTGCTGGCGGTCGCCAACACCCATCTGCGCGCCTACGAGATTCGCCGCGCCGGCGCCTGACGGATAGCCCGGCTTGCGGCCGGGCGGGCGTGGACGCCGAGCGACTCTGCATCGTCGAGATCGGTGAGCGGGCGCAGCAGGGCGACTCGGTGGCGGGGAAAGTTGCGCAGCGTGTCTGCCAGGGCGTGCGGCGAGGACCAGCGAACGTCGCGGAACGGCGCGGCGGGACGCCGTCCGGCGAGTCCGATCAGCCAGTAGCCGCCATCGGTCGCCGGGCCGAACACGGCCTGCGCGCCGCGGAGCCGGCGCAGCGTGCCCCGCAGGTCGGCGGCGGTGATGCCCGGAATGTCGCTGCCGATGATGATGACGGGCCGGCGCGGGTGGCGGCGGAACACGCGCAGCATTCGCGCGCCGAGATCACCCCGTCCCTGCCCGGTGCGAATGAAGCCGGGGGTAGCGAGGCGCGCGTGGTGGTCCGGGGTGGCGGCGAGATGGCGGACGACACCGCGAAGACGCCGCATTTCGCGCAGCAGGCCGGACAGCATGATTCGCGACAGGCGCCAAGCCGCGCGGTCCCCCACCGTGCGGGCGAGCCGCCGCTTGCCGACGCCGAGGCGGGGGATGCGGCTGAAGACGACGATGACGGGGAGGCTCACCCGCGTCGCCATCGGTGGAACCGCTCGAGGATCGCAAGCCCGCGCGCCGAGGCATGCGCCTGCCGCCACTGCCCGGCGACGGCGCGGATCGCCTCCGAACGGGTCGGATAGGGGAAGATCGTGCCCATCAGCTTCTTCAGCCCGAGCCCGTGCTGCATCGCGAGGGTGAAGCCCGTGAGCAACTCGCCGGCCTGGGGGCCGACGATGGTCGCGCCGAGGATGCGGTCGCTGCCCTTCCTTGTCAGCACGGTGACGAAGCCTTCGGTATCGCCCTCGGCGATGGCGCGGTCGAGCTCCGCGAAATCGTAGCGGGTGATCTCGGCTTCGATGCCCCGCGCCGCCGCCTCGCGCGCGTTCAGCCCGACGCGGGCGATCTCCGGGCTGGTATAGGTCACCGCCGGCACCGCCCGGTAGCTCGGGCGAAACCGCCAGAACGGGGCGAACAGCGCGCCCAGCGCGGCATATCCGCCCTGATACCCGGCCATATGGGTGAACTGGTAGGGCCCGGCGACGTCGCCGCAGGCAAAGATGTTGGGATAGAGCGTGCGCAGCCCGTCATCGGTCTCGATCGTCCTCGCCGGGGTGAGCGGAATGCCGAGCGCCTCCAGCCCGTAGCCGCTCACCCGCGGGCGGCGACCGATGGCAACCAGCAGCCGGTCGAACGGCAGCTCGATGGTCTGGACCCCGCTGGCCGCGACGAGCGCGAACCCCGCCTCCGTGCGCGTCACTGCCTCGGCCCTGTGGCCGGTGCGGATCGCGACGCCATCGCGCGCCAGCGCCGCCGCCATTGCCGCCGAAACTTCGTCGTCCTCGCGCACCAGCAGCCGCTCCGACATCTCCACCAGCGTCACCGCGCTGCCGAGGCGGGCAAAGGCCTGCGCCATCTCGCAGCCGATCGGCCCGCCGCCGAGAATGACGAGCCGCCGCGGCAGGTCCTCGATATCCCACAGCGTCTCCGAAGTGGCATGTGGCGCCTCGGCAAGGCCGGGAATGGGCGGCACGAAGGGTTCTGCTCCGGCCGCAATCACGATGGCGCGTGTCGTGATCGGCACCCCGTCGACGGCGACGCACCAGGGCGATTCGATCACGGCCCGTCCCCGCCTGACCTCGACGCCGAGCCCCTCGTAGCGGGCGACCGAATCATGCGGCGCGATCCCCGCGATCGCGGCGCGGACATCGGCGATCGCGGCGCGAAAATCCTTGCCCGCGCGCGCGGCGTGGAGCAGCGCCTTGGACGGCACGCAGCCGGAATTGAGGCAGTCCCCGCCCATCTCGCCGGCCTCGACCAGCGTCACCTTTGCCTTCACCGCGCTGGCGACATAGGCGGCGACGAGCCCGCCGGCGCCGGCGCCGATCACCACGAGGTTGCGGTCGAACCGCTTCGGCCGGCGAAACCGCGCATAAAGCCTGCGGGTGGCGAGCGCGTCGCGCAGGCGCGGGGCCGCGAGCGGCAGGGCGGCGAGCAGCAGCAGGCCGATGACGAGGCGCTGCGTGAGGATCGGACCATGCCCGCCGAGTGTCGCGAGCGAGGCGCCGGCATTCACATAGATCAATGTCGCCGGCAGCATGCCGATCTGGCTCGCGAGGTAGAAGCTGCGCAGCCGCAGGCTTGTCAGCCCCGCCAGCAGGTTGACCGCGAAGAACGGCACCACCGGCGCCAGCCTGAGCGAGACGAGATAGAACGCCCCGTCGCGGGCGATGCCCCGCTCGATCCGCTCGAACAGCGCGGGGAAGCGGGCGAGGGCGAAATCCCGCAGCAGGAAGCGGGCGGCGAGAAACGCAAGACTCGCGCCGATCGACGAGGCGAAGGAGACCAGCACCGCCCCCTCCGCCACGCCGAACAACGCGCCGGCGCCGAGCGTCAGCACCGCCGCCCCCGGCACCGAGAGCGAAGTCGCCGCCACGTAGAGCCCGAAATAGAGGAGGAACCCGGCGAGCGGATGCGCCGCCACCATGCCGCGCAGCCCGGCGAGATCGCCCTCCAGCCGCGCGATGCCCAGCCCCTGGCGCTGCAACGCCACCACCAATGCGACCAGCGCCAGCGCCAGTGCTGCGAAGCCGAGCGCCCGCGCAGTGCCCCGCCGCCCCGCGCGGCCGACCGTCGTCGTGCTCATGTCCGTCTTACCTCGCACTCATGCAGGAGGATGCGCCAAACACGCAGAACCGCGCGCAATGCGGATGATCGAGCGTGACCGCCTTGGATGCGTCCTCCAGCGTGGCGCCGAGATCGAATCGCGCTTCATAGGGCAGCAGCGTGCAGGCGACGATGGAAAGCGCCTCCGCCCCCTTGCGCTG
>NZ_AFPR01000101.1:0-11326 GCF_000219295.1 Acidiphilium sp. PM | reverse complement strand
CGACAGGCCGCATCCGGCGAGCAGGAGTGCGGCGGCGAGCGGGGCGGTGCGGCGCATGATCGACAAATTCGCCATCCTCGTGACTGTGATTGCGGCAGGTCGCCAAGGGGATAACCGCCTTCGCGCGGCCGGGCAACACGGGGCGCCGCGCAGGCCTGCGCCGGCACGGGGTTGCGCCGCCGGATGATCGTCCCAATTCGCAACCAGCCAGGACGGAAAGCCGCGACCGGCCCGCCCTGGCGGCAGTCCGGAAAGGGAACGGCATGGTATTGGCGAATTTCGACGCGTGGCTGGACCGCACCCTGCGCAACCATGAAAAATTGCGCAAGCTTGCGTGGTTCGCGATCATCTATGGCGCGAGCGTGGTGGTTTTCGGAATCATTGCCTTCGGCCTGCAGGCGCTTGTGCCGGCCTGAGCGAGGGCCGGATGTTGCGCCGCCGCATGGAGTGCGCTACCGGCGCTGCTCATGCTGATGAAGGCACCTGAACGGTCCGACGGTGGCGTGATGTCCGCCTACCGGACGCGGATCGACGCCGGCACCATCCTGCCGGACCCGGTCCAGCGCCGGGCGGCGGAGCGCCTGCACGAGCTGTGGGGCCGGCTGCGCGACTACGATCCGCAGCCGAAGGCGCCGCCCAATGGCTGGCTCGGCCGGCTGCTCAACAAGAAGCGGGTGGACGAGGTGCCGGAGGACTATCCCTCGGGCCTCTATCTCGTCGGCGAGGTCGGCCGCGGCAAGTCCATGCTGATGGACCTGTTCTTCGCCGCCGCCGAGGTGCCGCGCAAGCGGCGGGTGCATTTTCACGAATTCATGCAGCAGGCCCATGCGAGGCTGCACAGGCTGCGCGCCGAGCGGCCCGATGCCGATGCGGTGCTCTCGCTCGCCGACATCATCGCCGGCGAATCGGCGCTGCTCTGCTTCGACGAGTTCCAGGTCCACGACATCGGCGATGCGATGATCCTGGCCCGGCTGTTCGAGGCGCTGTTCGCCCGCGCCGTGGTCGTCGTCGCCACCTCCAACACGCTGCCGGACGATCTCTACCGCAACAAGCCGGGCTATGACAGCTTCCGCCCCTTCATCGCCCTGCTCAAGCGCCATCTCGACGTGATGGTGCTCGATGGCGGGCGCGACTACCGGCGCGAGCGGGTGCGCGGCGCGCGCAACTGGTACGTGCCGGCGGATGGCCGGGCCGAGCGCGCTCTCGATGATGTGTTCGCCGAACTCACCGGCGGTGCCGCCCCGCGCGCGGAGGCGCTCACGGTCTTCGGCCGCAAGCTCGCCGTGCCGCTCGCGGCGCGCGGCGTCGCCCGGTTCGACTTCGCCGCCCTCTGCGCCCAGGCGCTCGGCTCGGGGGATTATCTCGCCCTCGCCACCCATTACGACACGGTGCTGATCGACGGCATTCCCCGTCTTTCGCCGGACAATTTCGACGAGGCGCGGCGCTTCATCACCCTGATCGACGCGCTCTACGAGCATCGGGTGAAGCTCTACGCCTCGGCCGCGGCGGAACCCGCGGCACTGTATACCTCGGGCGAGGGGGTCGCGATCTTCGAGCGCACCGTCTCCCGCCTCGAGGAAATGCGCAGCGAGGCGTATTTCGCCCTCGCGCATCTGACCTGAGATGCGGTTGCGCCGCTCCGGCCATTGGTCTAGGCCGCACGACGACGGAACCGCCCGGGACGGACGGCGCGCAAGGCGCCGGGTTTCGAGTGACAGGCGAGTGATCACCGTATGGGGGCCCCATGAACATACATGAATGCCAGGCCAAGGAACTGCTGAAGTCCTATGGCGTCGCGGTGCTGGACGGGCACGTCGCCTGGACCGGCGAGGAGGCCGCCGAGGCGGCGCGCAAGCTCCCCGGCCCGGTCTATGTCGTGAAGTCGCAGATCCATGCCGGCGGCCGCGGCGCCGGCCATTTCAAGGACGATCCGGAGGGCAAGGGCGGTGTCCGCCTCGCCAAGTCGCCCGAGGAGGTTGCCGCCGCCGCCGAGGCGATGCTGGGCAACACGCTGGTGACCAAGCAGACCGGCCCGGCCGGCCGCGTCGTCCGCCGCGTCTATGTCGAGGCCGGCTGCGACATCAAGCGCGAACTCTACCTCTCGCTGCTGGTCGACCGCGCGAAATCCGAGATCGTCATCATGGCCTCGACCGAGGGCGGCATGGAGATCGAGGAAGTCGCCGAGAAGCATCCCGAGAAGATCCTCCGCGTCGCGGTCGATCCGGCGAGCGGCATCTCCGGCTTCCACGCCCGCCGCCTCGGCTTCGGCCTCGGGCTCGACGCCACCCAGATGAAGGCCTTCGCGAAATTCGTGAACGCGATGTACAAGGCCTTCGTCGCGCTCGACTGCGCGATCGTCGAGATCAACCCGCTGGTCGTCACCGGCGCCGGCGAGGTGGTCGCCCTCGACGCCAAGGTCAGCTTCGACGACAATGCGCTCTACCGTCACCCCGATCTCGAGAAGCTGCGCGACGAGGCCGAGGAAGACCCGAAGGAACTCGAGGCCGCCAAGCACAGCCTGAACTACGTGGCGCTGGACGGCTCGATCGGCTGCATGGTCAACGGCGCCGGCCTCGCGATGGCGACGATGGACATCATCAAGCTCTACGGCGCGGAGCCGGCGAACTTCCTCGATGTCGGCGGCGGGGCGACCAAGGAGCGCGTCACCGCGGCCTTCAAGATCATCCTGTCGGACCCGAATGTCGAAGGCATCCTGGTCAACATCTTCGGCGGCATCATGCGCTGCGACGTGATCGCCGAGGGCGTGGTCGCCGCGGCGCGCGAGGTCTCGCTCTCGGTGCCGCTGGTCGTCCGCCTCGAGGGCACCAACGTGCAGCTCGGCAAGGACATCCTCTCCAAATCCGGCCTGCCCATCATCGCGGCCGACAATCTCGCTGACGCGGCGCAGAAGATCGTCGCCGCCGTGAAGGAGGCCGCATAATGGCTATTCTCGTCAACGCCGAAACCAAGGTCATCACCCAGGGCTTCACCGGCGCGCAGGGCACCTTCCACTCCGAACAGGCGATCGCCTACGGCACCAAGGTCATGGGCGGCGTCACCCCGGGCAAGGGCGGCACCCGCCATCTCGACCTGCCGGTGTTCGACACCGTGGCCGAGGCCCGCGAGGCGACCGGCGCCGATGCGAGCGCGATCTACGTCCCGCCGCCCTTCGCGGCGGACGCCATCCTCGAGGCGATCGACGCCGAGATCCCGCTGATCGTCTGCATCACCGAGGGCATCCCGGTGCTCGACATGGTGAAGGTCCACCGCGCGCTGTCCGGCTCGAAATCGATCCTGGTCGGGCCGAACTGCCCGGGCGTCATCACGCCGGATGCCTGCAAGATCGGCATCATGCCGGGGCATATCCACCGCCGCGGCAAGGTCGGCATCGTGTCGCGCTCCGGCACGCTGACCTACGAGGCGGTGGCGCAGACCACGGCGGCCGGGCTCGGCCAGTCGAGCTGTGTCGGCATCGGCGGCGACCCGGTGAAGGGGCTCGACTTCGTTGACGTTCTGGAAATGTTTCTGGCCGATAATGAAACCGAGGCACTGATCATGATCGGCGAGATCGGCGGCCAGAGCGAGATCGAGGCGGCCGAGTTCCTGGCGCGCAACAAGGTGAAGAAGCCCACCGTGGGGTTCATCGCCGGCGTCACCGCGCCGCCGGGCCGGCGCATGGGTCATGCCGGCGCCGTGATTTCCGGCGGGCGCGACACCGCGCAGGCCAAGATCGAGGCGATGAAGGCGGCCGGCATCCATGTGGCCGACAGTCCGGCATCGCTCGGCAGCACCATGGTCAAGGCGCTTCGCGCGTAACGAGGAGTCGGCGGGTTTGTTCATTCGTCATGGATCGGGGAGGCTTCATGCAAGGAAAGCATCCCAGAACCGAGACTTGACGGTGCAACGGCCTGATCGATTGGACTATGTCACGGTCTTGACTTTGCAGCGCGCCGGCTCAGTGCCGGCGCGAACTCCATGAGCCCAGTACGGCCGAGGGACATCTGAGATGGCGGGTGTGGATATTCTTGCGACGGCGATGAATGGCGGCAACGCGGCGTTCATCGCCAACCTCTATGCGAAATGGGTCGAGGCGCCCGATTCGGTCGATCCGGATTTCGCCAGCCTGTTCGCCGCGCTGGGCGACGATGCGCGATCGGTGCTGGGCGATGCGGCCGGCGCCTCCTGGGCGCCGCGACCGATCAGCTTCGAACGACCGGCCGCGCCGGCCGAGGCGGGCAAGGGCGCGCCGCTTTCCAGACAGGGCACGATCGATTCGATCCGTGCCCTGATGTTCATCCGGGCCTATCGCGTGCGCGGCCATCTGGAGGCCGATCTCGATCCGCTCGGCCTGCGCCAGCCCGGCCACCACCCGGAACTCGACCCGGCCAGCTACGGCTTCACCGAGGCCGACATGGACCGGCCGATCTTCATCGACATGGTGCTGGGCCGCGAGACCGCGACGATGCGCGAGATCATCGCCATCCTGCGCGAGAGCTACTGCGGCAAGATCGGCGTCGAGTTCATGCACATCCAGGACCCCGAGCAGAAATCCTGGATCCAGCGCCGCGTCGAGGGCGCGCCCTGGCGCACCGCGCTCGACAAGGAGGGCAAGCGCCGCGTCCTCACCCAGCTCACCGAGGCGGAGGGCTTCGAGACCTTCTGCCAGCGCCGCTATGTCGGCACCAAGCGCTTCGGGCTCGAGGGCGGCGAAAGCACCATCCCCGCGCTGCACGCGATCATCGAGACGGCGGCGCGGGCCGGCGTCAACGAGATCGCGATCGGCATGCCGCATCGCGGCCGGCTCAACACGCTGGTCAACATCGTCAAGAAGCCGTTCACCGCGGTGTTCTCCGAATTCGGCGGCGAGAGCTTCAAGCCGGACGCGGTGCAGGGCTCGGGCGACGTCAAATACCATCTCGGCACCTCGGCCGACCTCGTCATCGCCGGCAACAAGGTGCATCTCTCGCTGCAGCCGAACCCCTCGCATCTCGAGGCGGTGGATCCGGTCGTCGCCGGCAAGGTCCGCGCCCGGCAGGACATGGCGGGCGACACCCGCGGCCGCCGCTCGGTCATGGGCATCCTGATGCATGGCGACGCCGCCTTCGCCGGCCAGGGCCTCGTCTATGAAACCCTGGCGATGAGCCAGCTGATCGGCTACCGCACCGGCGGCACGGTCCACATCGTGGTGAACAACCAGATCGGCTTCACCACCGTGCCCGCCCACGCCTATTCCGGCCTCTACTGCACCGATGTCGCCAAATCCGTGCAGTCGCCCATTTTCCATGTGAATGGCGACGATCCCGAGGCGGTGGTCTTCGTCGCCCAGCTCGCGACCGAGTTCCGCCAGGAATTCGGCGTCGATGTGGTGATCGACCTGGTCTGCTACCGCCGCCACGGCCATAACGAGACCGACGAGCCGGCCTTCACCCAGCCGCTGATGTACCAGGCGATCCGCGGTCGCAAGACGACCCGCACCCTCTATGCCGAGCGCCTCGCCGCCGAGGGCGCGGTCGGCACCGCCGAGTCCGACCAGATCCACAAGGATTTCGTCGCCACGCTGGAAGAGGCCTACAAGGCCGCCGCCAGCTACAAGCCGAACAAGGCGGACTGGCTGGAAGGCCACTGGGCCGGCCTCAACTCCGCGCGCGACGAGGAGGGCGAGACTGAGGAACCCACCGCCATCCCGCTGGACACGCTGCGCCGGATCGGCAACGCGCTGGCCCGCGTTCCCGACGATTTCGACGTCAACCCCAAGATCGCCCGCCAGCTCGAGGCCAAAGCCGAGATGATCCGCACCGGCGAGGGGATCGACTGGGCGACCGGCGAGGCGCTCGCCTTCGGCTCGCTTCTGCTCGAGGGCCATCGCGTCCGCCTCTCCGGCGAGGACTGCCAGCGCGGCACGTTCAGCCAGCGCCACGCCGTGCTGATCGACCAGACCAGCCAGAACGAATACGTCCCGCTCAACAATATCGGCGAAGAGCAGTCCCGCATCGAGATCTTCAACTCGCTGCTCTCCGAGGCCGGCGTGCTCGGCTTCGAATACGGCTATTCGCTGGCCGACCCGCGCACCCTCGTGCTCTGGGAAGGCCAGTTCGGCGACTTCGCCAACGGCGCGCAGGTCATCATCGACCAGTTCATCGCCGCCGGCGAGAGCAAGTGGCTGCGCATGTCCGGCCTGACCCTGCTGCTGCCGCACGGCTATGAAGGGCAGGGGCCGGAACATTCCTCGGCCCGCCCCGAGCGCTTCCTGCAGCTCTGCGCCGAGAACAACATGGCGGTGTGCAACATCACCACCCCGGCCAACTATTTCCACGCGCTGCGCCGCCAGCTGAAGCGGAACTTCCGCAAGCCGCTGATCATCATGACGCCGAAATCGCTGCTGCGGCACAAGCTCGCGGTCTCGACGCTGGAGGACATGACCAACGGCTCGGCCTTCCGCACCGTGATTCCCGAGACCGATGCGCTGGTCGCCCCCGAGAAGGTCCGCCGCGTCGTGCTCTGCTCGGGCAAGGTCTATTACGACCTGGTCGCCGAGCGGCGCGACCGCGGGATCGACGATGTCGCGATCGTGCGGGTCGAGCAGCTCTACCCCTTCCCGAAGAAGGCGTTGAAGACCGCGATCGAGGCCTATGTGAACGCCGAGGTGATCTGGTGCCAGGAGGAGCCCGAGAACATGGGCTACTGGCATTTCCTTGACCGCCGGATCGAGGCGGCGCTGGAATGCACCGCGACGAAGATGGCCGCCTCGCGCCCGCGCTTCGCCGGCCGCAAGGCCGCGGCGAGCCCGGCGACGGGGCTTGCGAAGGTTCACGCCGCCGAACAGGCGGCCCTGGTCAGGGAAGCGCTCGGCGTCTGAGGCGCGGGCAGGAACAGCAAAAGGCAGGAAGCATGAGCACCGAAATCAAGGTTCCCACCCTCGGCGAGAGCGTGACCACCGCGACCGTCGCGCGCTGGATCAGGAAAGTGGGCGAGACCGTCGCCCAGGACGAGCCGATCGTCGAGCTGGAGACCGACAAGGTCACCGTCGAGGTCAATGCGCCCGAGGCCGGCACGATCGAGGCGATCGCCGCCGATGAGGGGGCCGAGGTCGAGGTCGGCGCCCTGCTGGGCACGATCGGCGCCGGCACCGGTGCCGCCGCCGCGCCGAAAAAGGCCGAGCCCGCGGCGGAGGCCCGCCCGGCCGCCAATCCGCAGCCCGGCGTCAACCCGCCGCCGCCGCCCTCCGGCCCGGTCGCCCGCACCGGCCACGCGCCGATGCCCGCCGCGCAGAAGATGATGACCGAGCAGAAGGTGGATGCCGCGCAGGTCGAGGGCACCGGCAAGGACGGCCGCATCACCAAGGGCGACGTGCTCGCCTTCATCGAGAAGCCGGCCGCCGCCCCGGCGCCGGCAGCACCCAGGGCCCAGCGCGCCGCCGATGCGCGCGAGGAACGGGTGAAGATGACCCGCCTGCGCAAGACCATCGCCGCCCGGCTGAAGGAGGCGCAGAACACCGCCGCCATGCTCACCACCTTCAACGAGGTGGACATGGGCCCGGTGATGGCGCTCCGCGCCGAATACAAGGACGTGTTCGAGAAGAAGCACAAGGGCATTCGGCTCGGCTTCATGAGCTTCTTCGTTCGCGCCTGCATCGCCGCGCTGCGCGAGTTCCCGGCGGTCAACGCCGAGATCGACGGCGACGAGATCGTCTACAAGAACTTCGTCAACATGGGCATCGCCGTCTCCAGCCCCTCGGGCCTGGTGGTGCCGGTGCTGCGCGACGCCGACCAGATGAACTTCCCGCAGATCGAGGGGGCGATCGCCGATTTCGGCAAGCGCGCCCGCGACGGCGCGCTGAAGCTCGACGAGCTTTCGGGCGGCTCCTTCTCCATCACCAATGGCGGCGTGTTCGGCTCGCTGATGTCGACCCCGATCATCAATCCGCCGCAATCGGCCATTCTCGGCATGCACAAGATCCAGGACCGGCCGATGGCGGTCGGCGGCAAGGTCGAGATCCGGCCGATGATGTATCTCGCGCTGTCCTACGACCACCGCATCATCGACGGGCGCGAGGCGGTCTCCTTCCTCGTCCGGGTGAAGGAGAGCATCGAGGATCCGCGCCGCCTGCTGCTGGACATCTGAGGAGCGCATCATGGCCGATCAGTTCGACGTCATCGTCATCGGGGCCGGTCCGGGCGGCTATGTCTGCGCCATCCGCGCCGCCCAGCTCGGCATGAAGGTCGCGTGCGTGGAAAAGCGCGCGACCCTCGGCGGCACCTGCCTCAATGTGGGCTGCATCCCCTCCAAGGCGCTGCTGCAATCCTCCGAGAACTACCACGAGCTCCTGCACGGCTTCGCCCGCCACGGCGTCTCCGCCGAGAACGTGTCCTTCGATCTCGGCAAGATGATGGGCCACAAGGACGAGGTCGTCGGCGCCAACACCAAGGGCGTCGAGTTCCTGTTCAAGAAGAACAAGGTCACCTGGCTCAAGGGCGCCGCGTCGTTCAAATCCGCCAACACGATCGTGGTGGACGGCAAGGAATACGGCGCGAGACACATCGTCATCGCCACCGGAAGCGAGAGCGTGCCGCTCCCCGGCGTCGAGGTCGACGAGACGCAGATCGTCACCTCCACCGGCGCCATCGCGCTGGAGAGCGTGCCGAAGCATCTCGTGGTGATCGGCGGCGGCTATATCGGCCTCGAACTCGGCAGCGTCTGGCGCCGCCTCGGCGCCGAGGTCACCGTGGTCGAGTTCCTCGACCGGCTGGTGCCGACGATGGATGGCGAGGTCGCCACCGCCTTCCAGAAAACCCTCGGCAAGCTCGGCATGAAGTTCAAGCTCGGCACCAAGGTCACCGGTGCGGCGAAGACCGCCAAGGGCGTCACCCTCACGCTCGAACCCGCCAAGGGCGGCGCCGCCGAAACGCTGGAGGCGGATGTCGTGCTCGTCGCGATCGGCCGCCGCGCCCATACCGAAGGGCTCGGGCTCGACGCGGTGGGTGTGGCGACCGACGAGCGCGGCCGGGTCAAGACGAATGGCCACTACACCACCAGCGTCCCCGGCATCTACGCGATCGGCGACGTCATCGCCGGGCCGATGCTCGCCCACAAGGCCGAGGAAGAGGGCGTCGCCCTCGCCGAGCTGCTGGCCGGTCAGGCGGGCCATGTGAACTACGGCGCCATCCCCGGCGTGGTCTACACCTGGCCGGAAGTCGCCTCCGTCGGCAAGACCGAGGAAGAGCTGAAAGCCGAAGGCGTCGCCTACAAGGTCGGCAAATTCCCGTTCACGGCGAATGGCCGCGCCCGCGCCATGGGCGATACCGACGGTTTCGTGAAACTCCTCTCGGACAAGACGACCGACAAGCTGCTCGGCGCCCACATCATCGGGCCGGATGCCGGCACGATCATCGCCGAGCTGGTGCTGGCGATCGAGTTCGGCGCCTCGGCCGAGGATGTCGCGCGCACCAGCCACGCCCATCCCTCGCTCAACGAGGCGGTGAAGGAAGCGGCGCTGGCGGTCGACGGGCGGGCGCTGCACATCTGACGTTCCGTCGGATGAACTAAATTTCCCGTGTCCCGATCTCCGTGCAGGAGATCGGGACATTTCGTTCCGCGTTCAGGACATCAGGGCAGATCGATGTCCAGCCAGGACAGGTGTCCGCCCTTGCCGGCCCCGGTATCCATCATGATCGCCCGCCCTCCGGCGCGTCCTTCCAGGGTCAGCGGCTGGCCGTTGGTGCTGCGCTGGTCGTGCCCGCAATACACCGTCACGCCCTCGGGAATCCGGTGCACCCAGTCGAGCACGCGCTCGGGCTTGCCCATGCCGGTCACCCGCCCGGTGGTCTGGCCGTAGAGGGCGCGGGCGAGCAGCCGGTCGCGCTTGTCCGCCATCGTCCGCGGCGGGATGAACAGCATCGCCGGATCGAACCCGCCATGCACGAATACCACCCGCCCGGCGACGAGCCAGGCCGGCGCCCGGCCGATCTCCTCGACCGCCCGCGCCGCCGTCGCCGGATCGAGCGAGGCGATCGTCGCGGCCAGCGCCTCGCCCACCTGCACGCTGTCGCCGCGCAGGGCGCGGGCGAGCTTGTAGTCGTGATTGCCGAGCAGGAAGAGGCCGCGCCCCGCATCGAGCCGGCCGAACATCAGCCGCAGCGCGCCCGGCGTGTCCGGCCCGTCATCGACGAGGTCGCCGAGCTGGACGATGAAGCGCTCCGTGGCGCAGGCGGCGGCGAAGGCAGTGGAATCGCCGTGCACGTCGCCCACCACGCGGAGTTTCGCGCCGGGGGGGAGAAGCACCGTCATGCCCGCGCCGCGATCGCCGCGCGGAGATCCTCCTGCGCCGCGCGGTCGATCGGGAAGCGCCGCATGATCGCGGCGGCGGCGATCTTCAGCGCCGAGGGCACGCCGCAATACAGCAGGAGAAGAAGCGTGATCTGCATGGCGCCGTTCCGGCCGTGGGTCGAAAATCCGACAAGCCCCAGCAGCGAAAAGGCAATCCCCGGCGCCAGCGCGTTGCCGGCCTTCTGCGCCATCGTCGCCGCGGCGAAATACAGTCCGGCCCGCCGCTCCCCGCTCGCCAGCTCGTCGACATCGACGACATCCGCCTGGATCGCCGGCGGAATGGTGAAATCCGCCCCCAGCCCGGCGCCGGTGAACAGGCTGATCACGCCGAACCAGATGAGCGGATGCGCCGTGCGCAGGATGGACGGCACGAAGGCGAAGGCCAGGCCCGAGACCGCCATCGCGATCGTCCAGGCACGGTGCTTCCCCGCCCGCACCGAGAGCGCCAGCCATAGCGGCACCGAGGCGACCCCGGCCGCGAAATAGACCAGCAGGATCGGCCCCGAGGCATCGGGCGCGTGCAGCACCTTGTCGAACACGATCAGGATCAGCGCCGCCGGCAGGCCGTTCGCCAGCCCGTTCACCGCCCAGGCGAGGATCAGCCGCCGGAACGGCGCATTGCCGCCGATCAGCCGCAGCGCGTCACCAAGCCCCGCCGGCGGCGCGGCGCCGCGCGCCGGCTTCGGGTCCGGCACGGCGATCAGCGCGAGCGCCACGGCCGGCCCCGCCAGCCCGATCGTCAGCAGCGCGAGCAGATGGGCCTGCCCGACATGCGAGGTGATGCCGAGCAGCACCGGCGCCAGCGCCGAGATCAGGATGCCGAGAATGGTGCCGCCCTCGCGCAGGCTGGTGATCCGCTGCCGCTCGGCATAATCCTCCGAAAGCTCCGCCCCCCACGCCCAGTAGGGCAGGGAGAGCGCCGTCCACCCCCAGGTCACCAGCGCGTAGAACACGAACAGCCAGAGCGCCCCCGCGCCGGTGGGCGGGAAGAACAGTCCGATCG
>NZ_AFPR01000102.1:0-1269 GCF_000219295.1 Acidiphilium sp. PM | reverse complement strand
CCCGCCTCGGCGATCGCCGGAATCATCCGCCGGCACACGAGATCGAGATAGGCGGCCCGGTCCATCTCCGGCGGCATCGTGTGGGCGCCGAGATAGGTGGCGGCGACGCGGAACCGCCCCGCCCGGCCGATCGCGCGCGCCGCGCGCAGCATCGCGAGTTCCGTCGCCTCGTCGAGCCCGTAGCCCGACTTGATCTCGACCGTCGTCACCCCCTCGGCCGCCCAGGCAGCCAGCCGCGCCTCGGCGCCCGCCCGCATCGCCGCCTCGTCCAGCGCCCTCGTCGCCCGCATCGTCGCGCGGATGCCGCCGCCTTCGCGGGCGATGCTCTCATAGCTCTCGCCGGCGAGCCGCCGCGCGAACTCGCCCGAGCGGTCGCCGCCGAAAATCAGGTGGGTGTGGCAATCGACCAGCCCCGGCGTGATCCAGCGCCCGGCGCAGTCGATTGTCTCCGCCGCTTCCAGCGCCGGCATCTCCGCCTCCGGCCCGGCCCAGACGATCCGTCCGTCCCGGCTCGCCACCGCGCCGCCCTCGACCACCCCGAGCCCGGGGCGGTCCGGCGCGCAGGTCGCCAGTCGCGCATTCCGCCACAGCCGGTCGCATCGCATGATACCCTCCTGACAACGCCGAACAAAATGTATATACAACTAGCCAAACGACGATGGCAACCCATTCCCGAAAGGACCGACCATGCGGCGACTCTGGCTCGAACAGGCTTTTCTCCCCGAAGGATGGGCATCCGGCGTCGCGCTCGACATCGACGGGTCCGGCCGCATCGCCGGCCTCGCCGCGAATGCCCCGCCGGCCGATCGCGAAACCATCCCCGGCTGCGTGCTGCCCGGCCTGCCCAACCTGCACAGCCACGGCTTCCAGCGGGCGATGTCCGCGCTCGCCCAGCGCCGCCGCGCCGCCGCCGAGGATTTCTGGTCCTGGCGCGGCGTGATGTACCGCACCGCCCTCGCGCTGCCGCCGGACGACATCGCCGCCGTCACCGCCATGGCCTTCATGGAAATGCTCGAGCGCGGCTTCACCGCGGTCGCCGAATTCCATTACCTGCACAACGATTCCGCCGGCGCCCCCTATGCCGATCCCGCCGAGCTCGCCACGCGGGTGATCGAGGCGGCGGCGCAAACCGGCATCGGCCTCACCCTGCTGCCGGTGCTCTACAGCGCCGCCGGCCCCAACCGCCCGCCCGAGCCGGGCCAGCGCCGCTTCATCACCGATCTCGATGGGTTTCTCCGCCTGCACGCGGCCACGGCGGAACGGCTGCGC
>NZ_AFPR01000103.1:0-26692 GCF_000219295.1 Acidiphilium sp. PM | reverse complement strand
GGGTGCCACGGGTGCCACAGGTGCCACGGGCGCAACGGGTGCCACCGGCGCGACGGGTGCCACGGGCGCGACGGGTGCCACGGGCGCAACGGGTGCGACGGGTGGAAATCCCTGCTTCGCAGAGGGGACGCGGATTGCGACTGTGCGGGGTGACGTGCCGGTAGAGGAGTTGGTCGCAGGCGATGTGGTCGTGCTGCACGACGGTGGAACGGCGCCGGTGGTGTGGCTCGGCTATCGCACGATCGACCTCGACCGCCACGCCAGACCCGAGGCGGTGCAGCCGATCGTGATCGACGCCGGCGCCATTGCCGACGGCATCCCGGTCCGCGACCTGATCGTCTCGCCGGATCACGCTTTCTACCTCGACGGCGTGCTCATCCCGGCAAAGGCGCTGGTTAACGGCGCGACGATCCGGCAGCTCCGGCGCAGCCAGGTCACCTACTTCCATGTCGAGCTGCCGCAGCATGCGGTACTTCTGGCGGAAGGCATGGCTGCGGAGAGCTACCTCGAGACCGGCAACCGCCCGGCCTTCGAGAATGGCGGTGACGCGATCATCCTGCATCCGGACTTCGCGCAGGCCCTGCGCGAGACCGGAAGCTGCGCGCCCTTCGCCGAGGAAGGCGCGATCGTGGAACGGGTCCGGGCACGCATCTTGGCCCGGGCCGGGATCGAGACCACGCACGATGCGGATCTCAAGATCCGGTATCGGGCCGATGGCGCGGCGGTGATCACCTCGCGCACGGCGATCCCGGGCTACCTGACCCCGGATCCGCGTGACCGCCGCGTGCTCGGTGTCAAGATCGGCGCGATGATGCTTGGCGACGAGCCGATCGCGCTCGATCACCCGGCATTGACCGAGGGCTGGCATGACGTCGAGGCCGACGGCCGCTGGACTGGCGGTGCGGCGGTGGTGCCGGCCAGCCTGATCAACGGCCGCACGCTCACGATCACCGTGGTGGGCACGCTCGCCTACCCGGCCCACGGCGCAAACCGCAGCGTCGAAGCCGGCTGATGCCTGGGCAGCCCGGCGCCTGAGACCGGGCATCGACCGATACGCCGCCGAGGCGACCTGCCCCTTCTCCGGAAGGGAGGGTCGCCGAGGCGGCTTTTCGTTTCCTTATCGTCTGCATCAGGAGCGCCAGGTCGGGTACTCGGGGCCGGCCGGTTCCTGAACCGGGTGAACAAAGGCGGATGCTCGTGATCCGGCCTCGAAATCCGGTGGATTCCGAGGCTGTTGAACGTTTTTGGAAAGCAATGAACGCGAGAGTATGGCGGAGGCCGGAGAGTGCGGCACTGTGTCGGTCTTGAGCCGCCCTGTGTCTGGCGGCGACTGAAATCGGATGCTTGCCTCGGGTCGATCGTCGGTGCCGGCAGCTAGAATGGCATTCAGGGTGGCAAGGAACTTTCCGGCGGTGGCAATGATTGCGGCCTTACGGATTGTCCCGCTGCCTGGACGGCCGTCGCCGATCGATCATGGCCCCGAGCGCCCTCCGCTGTTGCGCGAGACGGGAGCCGGGCTGGCAAGCGCGTCGATCGACCTGACCACTCTCAGGCAACTGCGTAATGAGAGTGAGGGCAACGCCTGGTGCGGCGTGAAGCCGTCGGTCTATGGCAACCAACCCTGCGTCCGCGGCGATGAGTCTGGTCCGCTTGATCGCCTCAGGGGCGCCATTTTCCACAGCCCCGCGAGACCGCGGCATTGATGCTCATACCGCGCTGGCGACGAGGTTGATCAACCACTGCACCTCATCGGAAAGGTGCCCGCGCGGATGCCAGAGGAGGTAGTATTCGACGGCAGGAAAATCGATCGGCGACGGCACGACCGCCAATGGCAGATGCCGTGCATGGAATTCGGCAAAGCGGCGCGTCGTGGTGAATATGAGATCGGTCTTGAGCAGCAGTGGCGGAGCAAGGCTGAAATAGGGAACGAGAATCTGCACGTTCCGTTTCAGCCGCGCGCGCGTGAGATGCGATTCGATCGGACCGCGCTGGGTCGGAGAATAGGGCGTGGGCGCGAGGTGCGCGGCGGTCAGATAATCCGCCTCGCTAATCGTCCCTCCGGCACGAAAGCGCTGCGCGAGCGGGTGATCGGCGGCAAGGAGGCAGACGACCTCGTCGGAAAACAGCGTGCGGCGCTGAAGCCTTTTCGGCGGCTCGGGCCAGTTGCCGAGCACCAGGTCGAACGTGCCACTGGCGAGCGATTCCTCGTAGTCGGCGTCCGATGTCAGCGGATGGAGTTCGAGCCGGGCATGCGGGGCCGCCGCGCGGAACCGCTCGACGAGGCTCGGGACGAAGAGGATGTTCAGATAGTCGGGCGAGCCGATGCGGAAGCTGCGGATCGAGTGTTTGGGGTCGAAGGCGTCCCTCGCGATCGCGATCCGGCTGATTTCGTGGAGAGCGTTCGTCACCGGCTCAAGCAGGGCAAGGCCCCGCTCCGTCGGCACCATGCCGGACTTGGCGCGCACGAGGAGGGGATCTCCGGTGATGTCGCGCAGGCGGCGCAACGCGGCGCTGATCGCGGGTTGCGACTGGTTGAGCCTGACCGCCGTGCGGGTCACGCTGCCCTCGACGAGCAGCGTGTGCAGCACTCGCAGCAGATAGATGTCGACCGTGTCGCGATAGCCCGTCAAATGTTCCGCCGCCTCCGCTTCATCCGCCCAGCACCTCCAGCCCCGTGTGATGGGCGTGGAAATGTTCGGCGACGTCGATCCGTCGCGCCACCCAGACGTTCTCGTGCGCCGCGACATGATCGAGGAAGCGCGCCAGCGCCGCAAGCCGCCCGGGACGGCCCGCAAGGCGGCAATGCAGGCCCACGCTCATCATCGCCGGCCTGCCGCTTTCGCCCTCGCGGTAGAGCACGTCGAACGTGTCTCGCAGATAGGAGAGAAAATCGTCGCCGCTGGCAAAGCCGGACGTCGTCGAGAAGCGCATGTCGTTGGCGTCGAGCGTGTAGGGAATGACGAGATGCCGGCCGGCCGGGCCCCGCACCCAGTAGGGCAGGTCGTCGGCATAGCTGTCCGACGAATAGCGGAAGCAGTCCTGTTCCATGGTCAGTGCCCGCGTATTCATCGAACACCGGCCGAGATAGAATCCTTGCGGCGCCTCGCCGGTCACCTCGCGATGCAGGCGGATCGCCGCCGCCAGATGAGCGGCCTCGACGTCGCGCGGGACCGAGCGGTAGTCGATCCATTTCAGGCCATGGCAGGCGATTTCCCAACCGGCCTCCCGCATCGCGGCGGCCTGTTCGCGGCCGCGGTCGAGCGCCGTGGCGACGCCGAATACCGTTGTCCTGATCCGCCGTTCGGCAAACAGCCGCCACAGGCGCCAGAAGCCCGCCCGTGCGCCGTATTCGTAGATCGACTCCATGTTCCAGTGCCGCTCGCCGGGCCAGGGCGCCGCGCCGGGAATTTCCGAGAGAAACGCTTCCGACGCGGCATCCCCGTGCAGGATGTTGTTCTCGCCGCCTTCTTCGTAGTTGACCACGAATTGCACGCAGATCAACGCGCCGCCCGGCCAGCGCGGGTCGGGACGGTCGTGGCCGTAGCCCTTCATGTCGCGGGGATAGCCTGTCATCGGACGCGGCTCCGGTGATGTGTCGATGGTGCGGCGGTCAGCGTAACAGGCGGGCGAGGGCTCTGGCGACCACTTCGGTGGCCTTGAAGAGATCGTCGAGCTTCAGCCGCTCGTCGGCGCGGTGGGCGTTCGCCTCCTCGATCGTGTGCGGCCCGGCGCCGAACAGCACGATGGGCACGCCGGCGGCGGCATAATGCCGGGCGTCGGTGTAGAGCGGCACGCCCCTGGTTGTGATCGTCTCGCCCATGATGCGGGAGGCTTCCTCGCACAAGGCGGCGGAAAGCACCTCGGCGCCGGGCAACGGCGTGAGCGGCTCGGCCAGCAGGATGCGCCGGATCGTCGCCCGCGCGCCGGGAACGGTGGCCACCGCCGCGCCGATCAGCCGGCGCAGGCCGTCCTCCACGTCCTGCGGGTTTTCCTCCGGGATCATCCGCCGGTCGAGCCGGAAGGTCACGCGATCGGGCACCACGTTGGTGTTGATCCCGCCGCTGATCAGCCCCACCGTAAGCTGCGGGCTACCGATGCCGGCGATCCGCGACACCGTTGCGGACAGCGTCCCGCGCGTCGCATAGAGCGCGGAGAGCGCCGCGTTCGCCGCCTGCAACGCGTCGACGCCGGTGAACGGCATCGCCGCGTGGGCGGAGCGCCCGTCGACCTGGACTTCCAGATGCAGGCAGCCGTTGTGGGCGTTGACGACGGCATAGGAAAATCCTGCGGCGATCGCGAGGTCGGGCTGCGAGATCTTCTCGCGCAGCAGGATGCCGGGGCCGATGGCGCCGCCGGCCTCCTCGTCATAGGTCAGGTGCAGTTCGACCGCGCCATCGAGTTGCAGCCCGCTCTCGCGCAGGGCGAGCAGGGCGAAGGCGTAGGTCGCGAAATCGGATTTCGAAACCGCGACGCCGCGGCCATACATCCAGCCATCGACGATTTCGGCGCCATAGGGATCGCGCGTCCAGCCCTCGCCGGGCGGCACCACGTCGCCATGCGCGTTGAGCGCGATCACCTTGCCGCCCGGGCCGAAACGGTGGCGGACCACCAGGTTCACGGCACTGATCATGCCGTTGGCGTGGACTTCCGCCTCGGGCACCACATGGCGTTCGACCGTGAAGCCCAGCCCTTCCAGCAATTCTGCCGTCCGCGCCGCATGGGCGGCGCAATCGCCGGGCGGGTTGTCCGACGGCAGCCTGACCAGGTCGGCCAGAAACCTTGTCTCCGCCTCCCGCGCGCCGGAAAGGTAGCGGGAAATCGCATCGGGAACGGGCATCGTCTCGGTATCGGCCATGGTCAGTCCTTTATCGTTTGGGCATGGGAGGCGAACGGGGCGGGGTCGAAGTGGCGCAGCGTATCCGCGAGGATGCAGGCCGCAAGCCCCGCATCCTCTTCGGCGATCGCTTCGGCCGGGTTGTGGCTGATGCCGCCGCGGCAGCGCAGGAACAGCATGCCGATGGGGCAGAGCGACGCGATGGCCAGCCCGTCATGCCCAGCGCCGCTCGGCAGGTGGCGGACGCGAACGCCGGCGCGGGTGACGGCGGCATTGAGCAGCGCCATCAGCGCTGGAGCGCAGGGCGCCGCTTCTTCCTCGAAATTCTTCCGGCTGGACAGGGTGACGCCGCGCCGCGCGGCAATCTCCCGCCAGTGCATGAACAGGCGCGCGACGGCATCCCGCCGCACCGCGTCGGACGGGCTGCGGATGTCGAGGCTGAACCGCGCGGCCGAGGGGATGACGTTCACCGCGCCCGGCAGCGCCGTCATCTGGCCGACGGTCGCGACGAGATCGGCCGTCTCGCGCGCGATCCGCTCGGCCGCGAGCACCATTTCCGCGCCCGCGGCCAGCGCGTCGTGGCGCAGCGCCATCGGCACGGTGCCGGCATGGCCGGCCACGCCCGTCACCTCGATCACGTGCCGTTCGGCGCCGGCGATCGCGGTGACGATGCCGACCGGCAGACCCTCGGCCTCCAGTACCGGCCCTTGCTCGATATGCAACTCGAGATAGGCCAGAACGTCGCGCTCGTGCCGCGCCGCCGCGGCGATCCGGTCCGGCGAACCGCCAAACGCTTCGAGTGCCGCGCGCATGGTGATCCCCTCGGCATCGGTTGCCGCGAGGGTCGCCGGATCGAGCGTGCCGGCGAAGGCGCGCGCGCCGGTCAGGGCGGCGGGAAAGCGCACGCCTTCCTCGTCGCCCAGCGCGAGGATTTCGATGGCGAAGGGGAGGGGCGTGTCATTCAGCCGCGCGACGGCCTCGATCGCGGCGACGATACCGAGCGGGCCATCATATTTCCCGGCATTGCGCACCGTATCGACATGGGAGCCCAGCAACAGCGCCGGCAGGCCGGGTGCCGTGCCCTCGCGCCGGCCGATCAGGTTGCCGACCTCGTCCTGCCTGACCGCGAGTCCTGCCTCGTGCATCCAGGCGCCGAGCGTCGCGAGAGCGTCGCGATGCGCGTCGGTCAGATAGAGGCGGGTCAGGGCGTCCGCCTCGCTCGAATGCCGGGCCAGGGCGTCCAGCCGCGCCATGATCCGGGCTCCGGCCTCGCCGCGCCAGGCGGGAAGTCCGGCGGCCGCGCTTGTCAAGCTGTCCATGTCCCTCACTCTCCGGCCTCTTGTGCGGTGACCAGTATCACCCGGATGTCGTTCACGTTCGTCAGGGTCGGGCCGGTCACCACCTGAGCGCCGATCCTCTCGAACAGCGTGTGTGCGTCATGGGCCGCCAGGATCGCGCCCGGGTCAAGACCGGCGGCACGGCTGGCCGCCAGCGTCCTTGGCCCGATGACCGCGCCCGCGACCGGCTCGGTCCCGTCGATCCCGTCGGAGTCGGCGGCCAGCGCATGGATCCCCGGCTGTGCGTCGAGTTCCAGCGCGAGCGCCAGGAGGAATTCCACGTTGCGGCCGCCGCGCGCCGCACGCGGCGTGTCGGGCCCGATCGTCACCGTCGTCTCCCCGCCCGAGATCAGCGCGCAGGGCGCGGCGGCGGGCACGCCATGACGCGCGGCCTGCCTGGCGATGCCGGCCATGACGCGCGCGACCTCGCGTGCCTCGCCCTCGATCGAATCGCCGAGAATGACCGGCGTGACGCCGTGATGCCGGGCAACGTCCGCGGCGGCCTCGAGGGCGAGCCGAGGTGTCGCGATCAGATGCGCCGATTGGCCGGCGAGGCGGGGATCGTCCCGCCGGACACCGCCCTCGTCGCGGGCGAGATGGAGGCGGACAGCATCCGGCAGGTCCACCCGGTATCGCGCCAGGATCTCGCGCGCCATCGCCGCGGTCGTCGAATCCGGCAGCGTCGGCCCGCTCGCCACGATGGCGGGATCGTCGCCCGGTACATCGGAGATCACGAGCGTGACCAGCCGCGCCGGATGGGCGGCGAGGGCGAGGCGGCCGCCCTTCACGGCGGAGAGATGCCGGCGCACGCAGTTCATTTCCGCAATCGTCGCCCCGGAGGCGAGCATGGCACGGGTGATCGCCTGTTTGTCCGCCAGCGTCAGTCCGGCGGCGGGCCGGGTGAGCAGCGCGGAGCCGCCGCCCGACATCAGCGTCAGAACCAGGTCGTCGGGGCCGGCCGAGGCGGCCAGCCCGAGCATTCGTTCCGTGGCCGCGAGCCCGGCCTCGTCGGGCACCGGGTGAGCCGCTTCCACCACCTCGATCCGGGCGCAGGGCACCGCGTGGCCGTAGCGCGTGATGACGAGACCTTCGAGCGGAGCGGTCCATACCGCCTCCACCGCCGCCGCCATCGACGCCGCCGCCTTGCCGGCGCCGACGACGATGGTCCGGCCCGGCGGCGCCGGCGGCAGCCATGGTGGCAACACCCGAGCCGGGCGCGCCGCATCGATCGCCGCATCGAGCATCCCGCGCAGCAATCCGGTTGCCCCGACCGGATCGGACCGGAGCGTGGCCGATGCCGCGTCCATCAGCTCAACTCATGCGCGGCCAGACGTTCAAGGGCACGCACCAGGGCGGAATGGTCCCAGTCGCGACCACCGGCCGCGATGCATGCGTTGAACAGAGACTGGCATGACGCCGTGTTGGGCAGGCTGACGCCCAGCTGGCGCGCGCCGGACAGCGCGAGTTCGAGGTCCTTCTGGTGCAGGCCAATGCGGAAGCCGGGTTCGAAGGCCCGGTCGATCATGCGCTGGCCGTGCACCTCGAGCACGCGCGAGGAGGCGAAGCCGCCCATCAGGGCCTCGCGCACGCGCGCCGGATCGGCGCCGGCCTTCGCGGCGAAGACCAGCGCCTCGGCCACCGCCTCGATGGTGAGCGCGACGATGATCTGGTTGGCGACCTTCGCGGTCTGGCCGGCGCCGCAGGGGCCGACATGGGTGATGGTCCTGCCCATCAGCCGCAACAACGGCTCCGCGCGGGCGAAGCCATCATCGGTGCCGCCGGCCATGATGGTCAGGCTGGCCGATTTCGCGCCGACCTCGCCGCCGGAGACCGGCGCATCGACAAATGCGCAGCCCGCCGCCTCGATCCTTTGTGCGAACTCCCTCGTCGCGAGCGGAGAGATGGAGCTCATGTCGATCACCATCCGGCCGGCGGCGAGTCTGTCGGCGACACCATTGGTGCCGAACAGGACCGCCTCGACATCGGGCGTGTCGGGCAGCATGAGGATGATGGCGTCCGCCCGGCGGGCAACATCGGCGGGGGATGCGCACGCGGTGGCTCCGGCGTCCAGAAGGCGAGGGGGCACGCCGCTGCGCGAATGGGCGAACAGCACATGCCCGGCCGCCGCGATGTGCCCGGCCATCGGCAGGCCCATGATTCCAAGCCCGATGAATCCGACCCTCATGCCGCGATCTCCGGTCCCGCGGTGGGGCGCGCCAGCGTGTCGCGCCAGCCGAGCCCGGCGCTCGTGCCGGCTGCCGGCCGGTACTCGCAGCCGATCCAGCCCTGGTAGCCGGCGTCATCCAGCATGGCGAAGATGCGACCATACCCGATTTCGCCGGTGCCCGGCTCGCCGCGACCGGGATTGTCGGCAACCTGCACATGCGCGATGCGGTCGCGGAAGCGGCGGAACGTGGCGATGAGCTCGCCGGCGGAGCGTTGCTGGTGATAGATGTCGTACTGGATGAAAATGTTGTCCGACCCGGTCTCCTCGATCAGCGTCGCGGCGTCCTCGACGCGCTGCAACCAGAAGCCGGGAATGTCGTGGCCGTTGACCGGCTCGATCAGGAGGCGGATGCGAGCCTTGCCGAGTTCGCGCGCCGCGCGACCCAGGTTCGCGACGAGTGTCCGCCGTATCCGCGCGGGATCGACGCCCGCCGGCGGAATGCCGACGAGGCAGTTGACCTGAGGGCAACCGAGCGCCGTAGCATAGTCGATCGCCTGCGCGACGCCGGCGTGGAATTCGTCGGCACGGTCGGGATCGCAGGCGATGCCGCGCTCGCCGGCGTCCCAGTTTCCGGCCGGAAGATTGTGCAGGACCTGGACGAGCCCGTTCCGCTTCAGCCGCGCGGCGATCTCGCCGGCCGGGAATGCGTAGGGGAAGAGGAACTCGACACCGCCGAACCCGTCCGCCGCCGCCGCGTCGAACCGGTCGAGAAACGCATGTTCCCCGTAGAGCATGGAAAGATTGGCACAGAATTTCGGCATGACGGGTCGGTTCCTCCTGTCAGTCCAGAAACGCGAGCGCGGTTGGCGCATCGTCCTTGTGTTCGGCAAGTTCGTCATGTTCCTGAATCGAATCGATTTCAGGGCCCATGGCGATATTCGTCACCCGTTCGAGCACGATCTCGACGACCACGGGCACGCGATGCGCCTTTATCATCGCCGCGGCGCGGATCAGGGCGGGCGCGATACCGTCGGGCTCGGTCACCCGCAGCGCCTTGCAGCCGAGACCTTCCGCGACGGCGACATGATCGACGCCGCTGGCCGCCGCCCGGCCCTGTTCCGGCGCGTTGATGTTCTCGAAGGCGAGATCGACGCAGTAATCCATCCCGAAGGCGCGCTGTGCCTGGCGGATCAGCCCGAGATACGCATTGTTCACGACGACGTGCAGGTAGGGAATGCTGAACTGCGCGCCGACCGCGAGTTCCTCGATGAGGAACTGGAAGTCATAGTCGCCGGAAAGCGCGACCACGGGCCGGTCCGGCTCCGCCACCGCGGCGCCGAGCGCCGCCGGGATGGTCCAGCCGAGCGGACCGGCCTGGCCGCAATTGATCCAGTTGCGCGCGCGGAAGACGTGCAGGAACTGCGCCGCCGCGATCTGCGACAGCCCGATCGTGCTGACATAGCGGGTTTCGCGCCCGAACGCCTTGTTCATTTCCTCGTAGACGCGCTGTGGCTTTATGGGTGCGGCATCGAAATGGGTTCGCCGCAGCATCGTGCGCTTGCGGGCGCGGCAGGCTTCTGACCACCCGCGCCTGTCGGGCAGAAGTCCTGCCGCGCGCCGCTCCGCCGCCAGGGAAAGGAAAAGATCGAGAGCCGTGCCGGCATCCGACACGATGCCATAATCCGGCTCGAACACGCGGCCGATCTGCGTCGGCTCGATGTCGACGTGAACGAAGCGCCGCCCTCGGGTGTATGTCTCGATCGAGCCGGTGTGCCGGTTGGCCCAGCGATTGCCGATGCCGAGCACGAAATCGGATTCGAGGAAGGTCGCGTTGCCGTAGCGGTGGCTGGTCTGGAGCCCGACCATGCCGGCCATCAGCGGATGATCATCCGGGATCGCGCCCCAGCCCATCAGCGTCGGAATCACCGGCACCCCGGTCAGTTCCGCGAACGCGACGAGCCGGTCGGCGGCATCGGCGTTGATGACGCCGCCACCGGCCACGATCAGCGGGCGTTCCGCGCTCTCCAGCATGTCGAGCGCGCGCTCGATCTGCGCCGCCGTCGCCGCGGGCCGGTAGACGGGCAGCGGCGCGTAGGTTTCCTCGTCGAATTCGATCTCGGCCATCTGCACGTCGATCGGCAGGTCGATCAGGACCGGCCCCGGCCGGCCGGAGCGCATGACGTGGAACGCCTGCTGAAACACCCGCGGCACCAGGGCCGGCTCGCGCACCGTGACGGCCCATTTGGTCACGGGCTTCGCGATGCTCTCGATATCCACGGCCTGGAAATCCTCCTTGTGGAGGCGGGCGCGCGGCGCCTGGCCGGTGATGCAGAGAATCGGGATCGAATCCGCCAGGGCGGAATAGAGCCCGGTGATCATGTCGGTGCCCGCGGGGCCGGACGTGCCGACGCAGACGCCGATATTGCCCGGCTTCGCGCGGGTGAATCCCTCCGCCATGTGGCTGGCGCCCTCGACGTGGCGCGCCAGGACATGCCGTATCGCGTTCGATCCGCGCATCGCCGCGTAGAGCGGATTGATCGCCGCCCCCGGCACGCCGAACAGGGTGGTCGCGCCCTCCCGTTCCAATACGCGGATCGCGGCCTCGGCCGCCCGCATCCTGCTCATCCTGTGTTCCCCCTTGGGCCGTCGTGCCGGGCCCATTCGATCCGTTCCGTTCCATGCCGGACCGGCGCAACTGCGGCCGCCCGCCTGATCGAAACTTGCCGAAGGGAGACAATACGTCCAATATATTGTTCAGAATGATTGATATTTATTTCATATGGATCGAACCGGCATGGAACTGCGGCATCTGCGCTATTTCGTCGCCGTCGCCGAGACACTGAGTTTCACGGAAGCGGCCCGCCTGCTCGCGATATCGCAGCCGCCGCTCAGCCAGCAGATCCGCGATCTCGAACTGGAAATCGGCACGACGCTGATCGCCCGGTCGAGCCGGAACGTGTCGCTCACCCCCGCCGGCGCGGCCTTCCTGACCCGGGCGCGGCAGATCCTGGCGGAAGCCGTCCGCGCGCGCGACGAGGCGCGGATCATCGGCGCGGGCCGGTCGGGCACGCTGGATATCGGCATGACCGGCGCGGTCCTGCTCGGCGGGCTCGGCGGCCTGGTGGCCGCGTTCCAGATATTCGCGCCGGGCGTGCAGGTGCGCCTGCACGAGATGCCACCCGGCGAGCAGGAGGCGGCGCTCGGCGCCGGGCGGCTCGATCTCTGCTTCCTGCGCACACCCGGCGCGGACCCGGCTCTCCGTGTCGAGCCGGCATGGTCGGAAGGCGTCAGCGCGGTGCTTCCCCGCGATCATCCGCTGGCTGTCCGGCGCCGCCTCGCCCTGGCGGACCTGCGCGACGAGCCCTTCGTGTTCTTCCGCCGCGCGGATTCGCGCTTCGCCGATCATCTCTGGACATGCTGCATCGAGGCCGGCTTCGCCCCGCGCATCGTGCAGGAGGTGGTCGAGGCTCATGCCGTGATGGCGCTGGTTGCAGACGGGTTCGGCATCGCGCTGCTGCCCGACTCCGCCCGCCGCCTCGCGCCGTCCGGTCTCGGCTTCCGCCCGCTCGCCGGCAATCCGGCGCGGGCCGATGTCAGCCTCGTCTACCCGCGGGAGCATTCCGCCGTGGTCGGCGAGTTTATCGGCTTCGCCCGGACCCGGCTCGGGCGCGGCGCGGGCAGCGGCGGGCCGGGATCATAAGCGCGCGCTTATATGTGTCATTTAAACTGCGACCCGCCCGTGCGATGGATTAGTCTGTTTCGTCGGAGCTGAAACGGGACGGGCCGCAAGGACCATGACACAACAGAAAATTCGCTTTCATTTCCGTGGCGGGATCGTCGCGGTCGGCGACCTGCCGATCACGACCACGGTTCTCGGCTGGCTGCGGGAGAGCGCGGGGCAATGCGGCACCAAGGAAGGCTGCGCCGAGGGTGATTGCGGGGCCTGCACGGTCATCGTCGCCGAACTGGCGGAGGCCGCGCCGCCTGCCGGCGCCGTCCGCGTCGGCGGGCTCGATCTGCGGCCGGTCAATGCGTGCATCCGTTTCCTGCCGACGCTGCATGGCAAGGCGCTGCTGACGGTGGAGGATCTGCGTCCTCTGGCCGGCGGCGCGCTGCATCCGGTGCAGCAGGCGCTGGTCGACTGCCACGCCTCGCAATGCGGCTTCTGCACGCCGGGTTTCGCGATGTCGCTCCTCGCGCTGTATCTCGATCATCAGGGAGCCACGCCGCCGAACCGGCAGGCCATCGCCGACCGGCTGGCCGGCAACCTCTGCCGCTGCACCGGCTATCGGCCGATCCTCGATGCCGCCGAGCGGATGTTCACGCTTCCTCCGGTCGCGTTCGACGCGGCGCTGGTGGAAGCCTCCCTGCGCAGGATCGCGGCGGAAACGCCGCCGGCGTTCAGCTACGAGGCGGCCGATCCCGCCCTCGCGGCGGACGGCGTCCCCCGGTTCAACCGCTTTCATGCGCCGCGCACCGCCGAACGCCTGGCCGCGCTCTGCGCTGCAATGCCCGCGGCGCGCATCCTGGGCGGCGCCACCGATATCGGCCTGTGGGTGAACAAGCAGTTCCGCGACGTGGGCGATCTGATTTCGGTCAACGACGTCGCCGAACTGCGCGCGATCGAGGCGACGCCGGAGGGGCTGACCATCGGCGCCGCCGTACCGCTCGAGGATGCCTGGAACGCGCTCGCCGCCCTGGTGCCGGAATGTCGTGAAATGGCGCTGCGCTTTGCCGGGCCGCCGGTGCGCCATGCCGGCACGATGGGCGGCAACGTCGCCAATGGTTCGCCGATCGGCGATGCGCCGCCGGTGCTCATGGCGCTTGGCGCGACACTGGTCCTGCAACAGGGCGGGACGATCCGGCGTCTGCCGATCGACGCATTCTATCTCGATTACATGAAAACCGCCCGCGCACCTGGCGAGTTCCTGCGCGCGATCGAGATTCCCCGTCCCGATCCGGCGACGCGGTTCCGCGCCTACAAGATCTCGAAGCGCCATGACTGCGACATCTCGACCCTCAGCCTCGGCGCGGCGGTCACGCTGCGGGACGGCGCCGTGCGGGACGTCCGCCTCGCATTCGGCGGCATGGCCGCGACCGTGCGCCGCGCCGCGGCGGCGGAAGCCGCGCTGCGCGGCCAGCCCTGGAACGAGGCGACGATCGCGGCGGCGATGAACGCCCTCGGGGCCGATTTCACGCCCCTGACCGATTTGCGGGCGAGTGCCGATTACCGGATGCGCGTGGCGCGCAACCTGCTGCGGCGGCTCCATCTCGAACTGACAACGTCGGCGGCAGGGCCGGCGCTGCGCACGCGCGCCATCGCGTCCGGCATGATGGCAGGTGCCGCATGAACGAGCAGAGCCGCCCTGGGTCAGCCACATCCCGTGCCACGAAGCCCGGTCTTGCCGGTTTCGCGGCGGGTGTCAGGGTTGCCTGGTCGGAAGCGGACGAGGCGGCGCTGGCCGCCGGCAGCCGCGTCGGTGTGGGTGTCCCGCACGAATCAGCGCATCTGCACGTTTCCGGCGCCGCGGCGTATGTCGACGATGTGCCGGAACGGGCGGGAACCCTGCACGCCGCGCTCGGCCTCTCTCCGGTCGCGGCGGGAACGCTGCTCGGCATCGACACGGCGCTTCTGCGCGCGCAGCCCGGCGTCGTCGATGTCATCATCGCGTCCGACATTCCCGGCGCGAACGAATGCGGCCCCGTCGTGCATGACGATCCGATCCTCGCCGAGGGCGCCGTGCGCTATCTTGGCCAGCCGGTCTTCATCGTCGTCGCCACCGCGCGCGATCTCGCGCGCCGGGCCGCGGCGAAGGCGCGCGACGCCGTGCGGGTCGAGCCGGCGGAGCCGGTCCTCGATTCCCGTGCCGCCCATGAAGCGGGCCGCCACCTGCGCGCGCCGATGGAACTCGTCCGCGAGTCGGAGCCGGGCGCCTGCCGCCGGGCCATCGCGGCGGCGCCGCACCGGCTCGCCGGGCGGTTCAGCCTCGGCGGCCAGGAGCAATTCTATCTCGAAGGCCAGATCACCTATGCGATCCCGACCGAGAATGACGGGATGCACGTGCTGTGCTCGACGCAGCATCCGAGCGAGATGCAGCATCTCGTCGCCCATGCGCTCGGCTGGCGCAGCCATCAGGTGTTGGTCGAATGCCGGCGCATGGGCGGCGGGTTCGGCGGCAAGGAATCGCAGTCGGGGCTGTTCGCCTGCGCGGCCTCGATCGCCGCTTCACGGCTCGGCCGGCCGGTGAAGCTGCGCCTCGACCGCGACGATGATTTCCTGATCACCGGCCGCCGCCACGGATTCGAATACGATTATGAGGTCGGCTTCGACGACAACGGCCGGATCGCGGGTCTCGTGATCACCATGATCGCCAATGCCGGCCACTCGACCGACCTGTCGATGGCCGTGCTCACCCGCGCGCTCTGCCATGCGGACAATGCCTATTTCCTGCCCGAAGTCGCGCTGACCGGCCATCTCGCCCGGACCGACACGCAGAGCAACACCGCCTTCCGCGGCTTCGGCGGCCCGCAGGGCGCGCTGGTCACCGAGATCATCCTCGACTCGATCGCCCGCCGCCTCGGCCGCGACGCGCTCGAGATCCGGTGCGCGAATTTCTACGGTCGCGGCGCGCGCGACGTGACGCCATACGGACAGACGGTCGAAGACAACGTGATTGCCGAGATCGTGGAACAGCTCGTCCGGAGCAGCGCCTATCACGAGCGCCGCGCCGCGGTCGCGGCCTTCAACGCGACCAGTCCGGTGCTGAAGAAGGGGCTTGCGCTGACGCCGGTGAAATTCGGCATTTCCTTCAACGTGCCGCATCTGAACCAGGCCGGCGCGCTGGTGCATGTCTATGCCGACGGCAGCGTGCTGGTGAATCACGGCGGCACCGAGATGGGGCAGGGGCTCAACACCAAGGTCGCGCAGGTCGTCGCGGATGCGCTGGGGATCGGCTTCGACCAGGTGCGCTGCACGGCGACGGACACGTCGAAGGTCGCGAACACCTCCGCCACCGCCGCCTCCACCGGGGCGGATCTGAACGGCATGGCGGCGCTCGACGCGGCGCTCGCGATCCGCGGGCGGCTCGCCGCGTTCGGCGCGGAGCGTTTTGAAACCGGAATCGAAAACATCCGCTTTTCAAATGGTCTCGTGCGGATCGGCGGCACATCGATCAGCTTCGCCGATCTCGTCCGCATGGCCTACGAAGCGCGCGTGCAACTCTGGAGCGACGGCTTCTACGCCACGCCGAAGATCAACTGGTCGCCACAGACGATGCGTGGCCGGCCGTTCTACTATTTCGCGTACGGTGCCGCGGTATCCGAGGTGGTGATCGACACGCTGAGCGGCGAATTCACGGCACTGCGCACCGATATTCTGCACGATGCCGGGCGGTCGCTGAACCCCGCCATCGATATCGGCCAGATCGAGGGCGGCTTCGTGCAGAGCATGGGCTGGCTGACATCGGAAGAACTGGTCTGGCATCCGAAGACCGGCATGCTGCTGACCCATGCGCCAAGCACCTACAAGATCCCCACCGCGAACGACGTGCCGGCGGTGCTGAACACGACCCTGTTCGACAGCCCCAACCGGGAACCGAGCATCCACCGTTCGAAGGCGGTCGGCGAACCGCCGATGCTGCTGGCCTTCTCGGTGCTGCTCGCGATCCGCGACGCGATCTCGGCCGCCGGCGGCCACCGCGTCGATCCGCCGCTGCGCGCACCGGCGACGCCGGAGGCGATCCTCGACGCGCTCGATGTCGTGCGCACCGGCGGTGACGCACCGTGAGTGCGGTTGCACAACCTCCACGCGGCGTGATCGTCGAGCTGCGGCGCGTTCGTGGCTCGGCGCCCCGCGAGCAGGGCACGCGCATGATGGTGACGGCGCACGCGACCGACGGCACGATCGGTGGCGGCGCCCTGGAACACGCGGCGATCGCGTGCGCCCGCGCGTTGCTCGGCGAATGGATCGCCCATCCCGATCTTGCCCGCGAAATGCACGAGCTTCACGCGCTCGGCCCGCAGCTTGGCCAGTGCTGCGGAGGCTCCGTCACCCTCGCCTATGCGCCGTCGGACTCGGGAAAGCTCGAAGCCCCGCCGCCCATGTTTCACCTGCAACTGCACGGGGCCGGTCATGTCGGCCGTGCCGTGGTCGCGGTTCTCGCGACTCTCGGCTGCACGATCGACTGGATCGACTCCCGCCTCGACGCATTTCCCGCCAGCCTCCCCGGCGGCAAGGCACAACTCGCCTGCCGCAGGCTGGCCGATCCGGTCGCCGCCATCGCGGATGCGCCGCCGGGTGCCGCGTTCCTGATCATGACCCATGCCCACCCGCTGGACGCGGCACTGTGCGCCGCGGTCATGCGGCGCGGCGATTTCGGCTATCTCGGCCTGATCGGTTCGGAAACCAAGCGCGCGCGCTTCACCCGCCAGTGGCGCCGGCAGGACATCCCGCCGGAGGCGATCGCGCGCCTGTGCTGCCCGATCGGGATTCCCGCGATCCAGGGCAAGCAGCCGGAACTCATCGCTCTCGCCGTCGCCGCGGAACTGGCATCGCGGTTTCCGGCGCGGCACATGCGCCAGCTTCCGCGCATCCCGATCGATCTCGACGCCGAGTGCAGCGCCTGTCGTGCCTCGGCGCGCTGCGCCGGATCATAAGCGGGGAATTATATCGACAATTTCGGATCGCAGGCGCGGCAGCGGGCTGCCACCATCGCCCGCACATGAGAGGAAACGGACCGGATCGATGACTGACCTGACCACGCATGTTCTCGACACTGCCCACGGCATTCCGGCGGCCGGTGTGCGTATCCGCCTGTTCGCGGCCGGAGCGGCCGGAGGGCCCCTGGCCGAAGCCGAGACGGATGCTAACGGCCGCGCGAAGATTGTGCCCGCGAACGGCGTGGCCTTCGATTCCGGCAGCTATGACCTCGTGTTTTCCGTCGGCGCCTATTTCGGCGCGAAGGGCGCGGCCGAGCCGGCACCCCGCTTTCTGGACGATGTCGTGATCCGCTTCGGTCTCCGCGCCGGGGCCGCGCACCTTCATGTCCCGCTGCTGATCACGCCGTTCGGCTACACGACCTATCGGGGACAATGACGACAATGACGGCCTATATGGCGCAATGGGCGATGGCCCTGCTGATCTGGCTCCACGTGATCGCGGCGATCGCCTGGATCGGCGAATCCTTCTACTTCGTCATGCTCGACAATGGGCTGAAGTCACCGGCCGAGGCCGAGCCCCGCGAACGCGGCGTGTTTGGCGAGATGTGGTCGGTCCATGGCGGCGGGTTCTACCACGCGCAGAAATATCTCGTCTCGCCCGCGCGCATGCCCGAAGACCTGCACTGGTCGAAGTGGAAATCCTACACGACCTGGCTGTCCGGCTTCGCGCTGTTCACGGTGATGTATCTGCTCCAGCCGGGCATCTATCTGCTCGATCCCTCGGTGGCGCGGATCGCGCCGGGCCTCGGCGTGGCGGCGGCGCTCGGCTTCCTGCTCGTCGGCTGGGTTGTCTATGATGTCCTGTGCCGCGCCTTCGGCGACCGGGATCTGCGGCTCGGCGTCGCCATCGCGGTCTATGTCGGCGCCGCCGCCTTCATCTCGACGCATCTGTTCGCGCCCCAGGCCGCCTTCCTGATCATCGGCGCCATGCTTGGCACGATCATGACGGCGAATGTCTTCTTCTGGATCATCCCGGGCCAGAGGAAGATGGTCGCGGCACTCGCCCGCGGCGAAACGCCCGACCCGCTGCCCGGCAAGCGCGGCAAGCAGCGTTCGGTGCACAACACCTATTTCACGCTGCCGGTCGTCTTCGCCATGCTCAGCAGCCATTTCGGCATGCTGTTCAGCCATCCGGCCAGCTGGATCTATCTCTGGCTGGTCATGGTGGCGGGCGCGCTCATTCGCCAGTTCTTCGTGCTCTGGCACAAGGGGCAGCGCAATTTCGCCCTGCCGGTCGCCGGCGCGGTGCTGATCGTCCTGGTGATCGTCGCCGTGGCGCCGGGCGCGATGTCGACCGGCGCGTCGGCCGAAGCCGCGGGAGTGCAGGGCAATGTAACCGTCGCCCGGATCGAGCCGATCATCCATGAGCGTTGCGCGGCCTGTCATTCCGCCCATCCGACGCTGATGGCCAGCGCCCCGAACGGCATCATGTTCGACACGGCGGCCGAGATCCGCTCCAGGGCGTCGCTGATCGAACAGCAGGCGGTGAGCGCGAAGTCGATGCCGCCCGGCAACGTCACGCACATCACCAGGCGGGAGCGAGAGGAAATCGCCGCCTGGGTGAGGGGAGGTGCCAAATGAGCGCCGACGGCCCCGACATCGCCACCCTGAACGCCATGGCGCGCGAGGATTTCGTCGCAGCACTCGGTGATATCTACGAGCATGCCGCGTGGGTCGCCGAGGCGGCCGCGCCGCTGCGCCCCTTCGGCGACCGTGATGCCTTGGCCGCCGCGATGGCCCGCATCGTCCGCGATGCCGATCCCGCGCTGCAGACGGCACTCCTGCGAGCCCATCCCGAGCTCGGCCATCGTGGCCCGCTGGCCCCGGAGTCGGCGGACGAGCAGCGGGCGCAGGGCATCGACCGGCTCGCCGCCGGCGAGGCGGCGCGCCTCGCCGCGCTGAACGCCGCCTATCGGGAACGCTTCGGCTTTCCCTTCATCATCGCCGTGCGCGGCCAGCGCGACATGGCGGCGATCATGACGGCGCTGGAACGGCGCCTCGCCGGCACGCCCGATGACGAGCGCCGGATCGCGCTGGCGGAGGTGTGCAGGATCGCCGGCTTCCGCCTCGCCCGTCGCGTCGCCGCGCCGGCCGACTCCGCGACCGCCTTTTCAGAGTAATAGAAACCGGACCCAAACCGGAACCCACAGGAGGACGTCATGACAAACCAGGCCCAGAAAGCGGGCGATACGAAATCGGGCTTCTCGGTCGAATCCAAGGGCATCGCCCAGGTCACTCCGGAGGAAGCCTATGGCAAGCCCTCGCATCTCTTCGGACTCTGGATGGCGGTGAACGTCGAATTCGCCACCATCACCACCGGGGCGATCGCAACCGGCGTATTCGGCCTCTCGGTGCCCGACGCGGTCGTGGCGATCGTCGGCGCCAACATTCTGGGTTGCCTGCTGCTCGGCCTCTTCTCGACCTATGGCGTCGATTACGGCCTGCCGATGATGATCCTGTGCGAACGCTGGTTCGGGCGGTTCGGCAACCGGGTCCTTTCGTTCCTCAACTTTCTCAACGGCTTTTCATGGTTCGCGATCAATACCGTGATCGGCGCCTATTTCGTCCATCGCGTGCTCGGCGCCAGCCTGGTCGTCGGCATCGTCGGCCTCACGATCATCCAGGTGCTGATCGCGATCGTCGGGCATGACTTCATCATCAAGGCGGAAAAGGTCTTCTTCTGGTTCCTTGGCGCGGTCTTCGCGATCCTGACGGCGCTGACCCTCGCCCATATCCCGCATCTGCCGGTCGCCGATCCGAAGAAGCTCGCGGAAGTGGGAGGTCGTTCCGGCGCGATCCTGCTCACCGTCTCGATCATGCTCTCCTGGCTGGGCGGCTGGATCCTGTATTCGGGCGACTATTCGCGCTACATGTGCTACCGGCACAACCGCGAGGCGATCAAGCGCGGCGTCTTCTGGAACGCCTTCCTCGGCTGCTTCATCTCGTCGACCTGGCTCGAGGTGGTCGGAGCGGTCATCGGCGGCACCGTCGCGCTGAACAGCCCGGCCGACCTGTTCTCGTCCTGGCTGCCCGGCTGGTTCCGCGTTCCGCTGATCGTCGCCATCGTCATCGGCACGATCAGCCCGAACGTGCTGAACATATATTCCGCCAGCCTTTCCGCCCTCGCTTCGGGAATCCGCATGAAGCAATGGCAGGCGGCCCTGCTGACGGGCGGCGTCGGACTGATCATCTCGCTGCTCGCCTACCAGCATTTCTACAAGAACTACGAACTCCTGCTCTTCTTCCTCGGCTACGTGATCTTCCCGCGCTTCCCGGTGATGGCGATCGGCCATCTCCGCCCGCGCGTCTCGCGCTTCGCGTCGATCGACGTTACGACGGTCGGCTTCCTCTCCTGGCTCGCCGGTGTCGTCTGCAGCGTGCCGTTCTGGAACCAGTATCCGGTCTTCGTCGGCGCCTTCGCGGCCGTTCATCCGGAATTCGGCGACATTTCCTTCTTCATCGGCGCGTTCGTCGCCGCGATCGTCTATCTCCTCGCCACCATCCCGCGCACGGCGCCGATCCCGGCGGGTGCTGTGCCCAGCGCGTAAGGACGCCGCATGATGATCCCGCCCAGCCCCGGCCGTCTCGCCATCCGCGCTCAGTTGCTCGGCTACGACGGCAATCCCTTCGTGTCGGATCCCGCGGACTGCGTGCGGCATGAGAGCGACGGGCTGATCCTCGTCGCGGACGGGCGGATCTCCCATGTCGGTCCCTACGTCGCCGATCTCGTGCCCGAGGGCGTCGAACTGCATGAGTATCGCGATGCGCTGCTGATGCCGGGCTTCATCGACGCCCATGTCCATTACGCGCAGACGCCGATGATCGGCGCCTATGGCAAGCAGCTGCTCGACTGGCTGGAGACCTATGTCTTTCCCGTCGAGCAGCGCTATGCCGATCCCGATTTTGCCCGCGCCATGGCCCGGCTCTTCTTTGCGCAGGAACTTGCCGCCGGCGTGACCACCACGCTGTCCTACTGCACGGTTCATCCCGGCTCGGTCGACGCCTATTTCGAGGAAGCGGCAAGGCTCGGCCTGCGCGCCGGCGCCGGCAAGGTCCTGATGGACCGCAACGCGCCCGAGCCGCTGCGCGACACCGCACAGCGCGGGTACGACGACTCCAGGCGCCTGATCGACCGCTGGCATGGCCGCGGCCGGCTGTTCTACGCCGTCACCCCGCGTTTCGCGCCGACCAGCACGCCGGCCCAGCTTGAGGCGGCCGGCGCGCTGTTCGCCGAGACCGACGGCGTGTGCATGCAGACCCACCTCTCCGAAAACCTCGCGGAGCTTGATTGGGTGCGCGCCCTGTTCCCCGATGCCCTGGACTACCTCGATGTCTATGATCGCGCGGGGCTGGTGGGTCCGCGCAGCCTGTTCGGCCATGCCATCCATCTTTCACCCCGCGAATGGGACCGTCTCGCCGGGGCGGGCGCCGCCGTCGTTCACTGCCCCACCTCGAACCTGTTCCTCGGCTCCGGCCTGTTCGACCTGCGCCGGGCGCTGATCGCCGGCAATCCGGTCCGCACCGCGCTGGGGTCGGATATCGGCGCCGGAACCAGCTTCTCGCCGCTCGCAACGCTGAACGAGGCATACAAGGTCGCGGCCCTGCGGGGCGAGGCGCTCTCCGCCCACCGGGCCTTCTACCTCGCGACCCTCGGCTCGGCGCGAGCCCTGTACATGGACGACAGGATCGGTCGCCTCGCGCCGGGGTACGAAGCCGATTTCGCGGTGCTCGACCTCGCGGCCACGCCCCTCCTGCGCGAGCGCCTGCGTTTCGCGGACACGCTGGAGGAGGCGCTGTTCGTGCTGATGACGCTGGGCGGTGCGGGATGCGTTCGGGCAACCTACGCGGCGGGCCGCCTCGTGCACGACCGCACCCGGTCCGATGCGTCAGCTCAGGCGGGCGAGGGCTGTTGCGACACCGTCGCCGTAGGCCGGATCGGCGCGACGGCAATTGGCGACGTGCCGCTCCTGGATGTGCCGCGAGGCATCGCCGAGCGCGCGGGCGGTGTTGTCGAATAGAGCCTGCCGTTGCGTCGGCGTCATCAGGCGGAACAGGTTGCCCGGCTGTTCCCAGTGATCGTCGTCGGCGCGATGATCGTGATGTGCTGCGTCCCCCTCCAACGGGACATGCGGTTCGGCATGAGCCGGCTGATCGTCCCAGATGCGGCCGGTATTGGGATGATAGCTGACGATGCCGCCAAGATTGCCGTCGGTACGCATCGCGCCATCGCGGTGATAACTGCGGAACGGGCAGCGCGGCGCATTGACCGGAATCTGGTTGAAGTTGACCCCGAGCCGGTAGCGCTGCGCGTCGCCATACGAGAACAGGCGCGCCTGCAGCATGCGGTCGGGTGAAAACGAGATTCCGGGCACGATGTTGGCGGGCGAGAAGGCGGCCTGTTCAACCTCGGCGAAGTAATTGTCGGGCGCGCGGTCGAGTTCCAGCACCCCCACCTCGATCAGCGGGTATTCGGCTTTTGGCCAGACCTTGGTCAGATCGAACGGATTGTGGCGATGAACCTTCGCTTGCGCCTCGGTCATGACCTGGATCATCAGCGTCCAGCGCGGGAGGTTTCCGGCCTCGATCGCGGCAAGCAGGTCGCGGCCGTGGCTTTCCCGGTCGCGCGCGACGACCGCCTCCGCCTCGGCATCGATGAGATTGGCGATGCCCTGCTGGCTGCGGAAATGGAATTTCACCCAGACACGCTCATTCGCGGCGTTGATCATCGAGAAGGTATGGCTGCCGAATCCGTGCATGTGGCGGAAGCTTTTCGGAATGCCGCGCTCCGACATCACGATGGTCACCTGGTGGAGCGCCTCCGGCAGAAGGGTCCAGAAGTCCCAATTGTTGTCGGCGCTGCGCAGTCCGGTGCGCGGGTCGCGCTTGATCGCGTGGTTGAGATCGGGAAACCGTAACGGATCGCGAAAGAAGAACACCGGCGTGTTATTGCCGACGATGTCCCAATTGCCTTCTTCGGTGTAGAACTTCACCGAGAAGCCGCGGATGTCGCGTTCCGCATCCGCCGCGCCGCGCTCACCGGCGACCGACGAGAATCTGACAAAGATATCGGTCCTCTTGCCGATATCGGAAAAGATCTTCGCCTTGGTATAACGTGTGATATCCTGCGTGACGGTGAAGCTCCCGTAGGCGCCCCATCCTTTCGCGTGCATCCGCCGCTCGGGAATCACCTCGCGATCGAAATGGGCAAGTTTCTCGATCAGCCAGATATCCTGCAGCAGCACCGGGCCGCGCGGGCCTGCCGTCATCACGTTGGTATTCTCCGCGACCGGCGCGCCGGTCGCGTTGGTGAAGGGGGTGTCGGTCATGGCAAACTCCTCGGGAGGCCTTCAGGGGCGGTGTTCTTGGGTCAGGCTTTCCATGCGGAACCGCGGATCACCGAGCAGAAATTGCCGCGGTGGAAATGCGCATCCTTGTCGGCGAGTACATCGGCCTTGACGTTGCCGAAGGTGGTGTCGGGCTTGTGGCGGATACCGTTGTAGAATGCGTCGATGATGTCTTCCTTGAAATGCTCAGTGCGGGGATAGGCGCGCACCACGGCTTCGCGCTCGGCATCGGCATAGTCGTCATAGGCGAGACCGAGCACGTCCATCTCCACGCCGGCGGTGACCAGGGCCACCAGCGGATGCATGTGCCGGGGAATGCCGGGCGTGGTGTGCAGCGCGATCGCGGTCCAGACCGTATAGACGTCGGCCTCGGCAATGCCGCGGCTCAGCAGAAACGCTTTCGCGACATTGGCGCCGTCCACCTCGAAGCGCTCGTGATGGGAACTGTGGCTCGCCATCAGCCCCATGTCGTGGAACATCGCGCCGGCATAGAGCAGTTCGGCATCATATTTCAGCCCCCGCCGGGTCCCGGCAAGCGCGGCCCAGTAATAAACCCGTGTGGAATGATTGAAGAGAAGAGGCGTCTCCGTATCGCGCACCAGCTCCGTTATCGCATTGGCCAGGGGCGTATCGGGGATACCGATCCCGTTTACTGTGGTTTTCATCGTGATTTCCTTGACTTGACGGCAAGGAGATCATAACCGAGGCGCTGGATGTCCTCTATCGACGTAACACGTCGAATTCAGACAAAATCCGTGCGGAAAGGTCGTGGCGATGAATGATCGTGGGATAAGGACGATCCTGGTGCTGGCGATGCCGGGCGTGCAGTTGCTCGATGTCTCCGGACCGCTCGACGTCTTCGCGGAGGCAAGCGCCCAGGCCGGGCGGACAGCGTATCGGCTGGAGATCGCCGGGATCGCGCCGGGCCCCATCGTCAGTTCGTCGGGCGCGCGCCTGATGCCGGACCGCATCGTCGGCGACGGCATGACTGGCGGCAAGATCGACACGCTGCTGGTCGCGGGCTGTCCCAAAATGCCCGATACGGCGCCGCCGCAGCCGGTGCTGGACTGGCTGCGGCGGGAAGCGCGGCGGGCACGGCGCTACGGGTCGGTCTGCAGCGGCGCCTTTCTGCTTGCCCAGGCCGGCCTGCTCGACGGCAAGCGGGCAACCACGCATTGGGCGGTGGCGGCGCGGCTCGCGGCGGCGTTCCCCGCAGTCACGCTGGAGACCGACGCGATCCATGTGCGCGACGGCAAGCTGCGCACCGCCGCCGGCGTCACCGCCGGGCTCGATCTCGCCCTCGCTCTGGTCGAGGAGGATCTCGGCCGCGAGATCGCCAAGCGGGTCGCCGCGCAACTGGTGATGTTCTTCAAGCGGCCGGGCGGGCAGTTGCAGTTCAGCCGCAGCGGGGAGTCGCTGCCCTCCGGTCGCGCCATGTTGCAGGAGGTGCAGCGATATGTCGCGGCAAATCCCGCCGCCGATCTCGATGTCGGCAGTCTTGCCGCCCGTACCGGCCTCAGCGCCCGGCACTTCGCCAGGCTGTTCCGCAGTGAAACCGGAATGACCCCCGCCAGCTGGGTGGAATCCGCGCGCGTGACGGCGGCCCGGGAGATGCTCGAAAGTGGCGCGGCCGCGCCGAAGCAGGTCGCGGCGCGGTGCGGGTTCGCCAATGTCGATACGCTGCGCCGGTCCTTCCAGCGTCATGTGGGGGTAACGCCGGCGGCCTACCGCCGGCACTTTGGCGGAAGGGCGTAACGCGCGGCGCCGGCATTTGGCAAACGCAACCGGCTGTGAGACATTTTTGCGATGAGGCGACGATCGGCATCTACCCGCGAGGGGCGGCAAGACCTCCTGCCCGTGCAGCGCCAGGCGCTGATTCTCGACCATGTCCGCCAGCACGGCGCGGCATCGATCCATGATCTGGCGGCGGCGATCGGCTCCTCGGTCTCGACGATCCGGCGCGATCTCGACCGGCTGGAGAAGCGGCGGGCCCTGGCGCGCGCGCATGGCGGCGCGGCCCTGCCGGCCGAACCCGCCGCGACGTTCGAACCCGCCCCGGAACTCGCGGAACAACTCGCGCGCGCGGAAAAGCGCCTGATCGGCGCCGCCGCCGCGGACATGCTCGCACCGGGCGAGAGCGTCATCTTCGACAGCGGCAGCACCGTGCGGTGGGCGGCCCAGGCCGCCATGGCGCGGGCGATCCCGCTCACCGCGGTCACCAACGATCTCGGCATTGCCCAGGTTCTCGCGCAATCCGAGACGATCAGGGTCATCGTCTCCGGCGGCACGGTTCGCCACGGCTCGCTCAGCCTGACCGGCGATCCGGGACGCGACTTCCTGGCCGGGCTCCATGCCGATACGCTGCTGCTCGGCACGCACACGATCAGCGGCACGGCGATCACCGACACCTCGGTGGAGATCGCGGCGATGAAGCGGGCGATGATCCGCGCGGCGCGACGGGTCATTCTCCTCGCGGACTCGACGAAGTTCCGCCTGCCGGCCTTCTGCACGATCTGCGATCTCGACGAGATCGACGCGCTGGTGACCGATGACGGCGTTGATCCGGGCGATCTCGATGCGGCGCGCGCGCGGGGCGTGACGGTCTCGCTCGTCTCGGCGCCGCGCGAAACGCCCCGATGACGACCTCGGTCCGCCTTGTTGCCGATGATCTGACCGGCGCGCTCGATGCGGCCGTCCAGTTCACGGGGCGAAATCCGGGCCTTCCGGTGCTTCTTCGCGCGCGAAACGGGGCGCCTGTGGCGGAGACCGCGGCGATCAGCACCGCCTCGCGTGATCTCGATGCCGATGCCGCCGGGCGGCTCATGGCCGCCGCCGCGCCGTTCCTGGCCGGCGCCGGACTCCGGTTCCTGAAGATCGACAGCCTGCTGCGCGGGCACTGGCCGCGCGATCTCGCGATCCTGCTCGGCGCCTGTCCCGATCACGTATGCATCCTTGCGCCGGCTTTCCCCGCGCAGCGCCGGATCACGCGGAATGGCCGGCAATACGCGCCAGGCGCGGATGGCATCCTGGCTGCCTTGCCGCGGAGTCCCGGCGAGGAACTGGCATTGGCGGGCTGCCGCGCGCGGCACATTCCGGCCGGCGCCCTGCGCGCCGCAGACCTCGCGGCGGCGCCCGGCACGGTGCTGATCTGCGACGCGCTCGTGCAGGAGGATCTGGACCGGCTCGTGGTCGTCGCGCGCGGCCACGGCGCCCCCATCCTCTGGTGCGGCAGTGCCGGCCTCGCCCGCGCCCTGGCCGGCGAGGGGCCCTGCCGGATCGTGCCCGAGCCGGG
>NZ_AFPR01000104.1:0-2343 GCF_000219295.1 Acidiphilium sp. PM | reverse complement strand
GGCCGATCTCACGGTCACCTTCGCCGGATTGAAGCCGGGCCATCTCCTGTTTCCCGGCCGGGCGCTCTGCGGCGAGACGGTCTGCGCGGAGATCGGCATGCCGGCGGCGGCGTTCGCCCGTGTTGAAACGAAAACATGGCGGAATACGCCGGCGCTCTGGCGCCTGCCGACGCCTGCGGCGACCGGGCATAAATACGAACGGGGCCATCTGACGATCCTGGCCGGCCCGATGAGCGGCGCGGCGATCCTGGCGGCGGCGGCGGCGCGGCGGATTGGTGCCGGGCTTGTCACCCTTGCGGGCCCCGACCCTGCGGGCGTGCCGCCGGGCATCATCGTCAGCCGCGCCGCCCTCGACGAACTGGTGACCGATCCGCGCCGTCGCGTCTGGCTCTGCGGGCCGGGGCTGGGGGTGGAAGCGGCGGGCCAGACACTGGCGCGCCTGGTCGCGGCGGGCCGCGCTATCGTGGCCGATGCCGATGCGTTGACCTCCGCCGCGGGAGAGGCGGAGCGTCTGCGTGGCGTCGCGGCGATCACCCCGCATGAGGGCGAGTTTGCCAGGGTGTTTCCCGACCTTCAGGCTGATCGGCTGTCGCGCGCCCGAGCGGCGGCAGCGCGGATTGGTGCCGTGGTCGTGCTCAAAGGGCCCGATACGGTGATCGCGGCGCCGGACGGGCGTGCGGCGATCAACGCCAATGCACCGCCCTTTCTGGCAACGGCCGGTTCCGGTGACACGCTCGCCGGCATCGCCGCCGGACTCCTGGTGCAAGGGATGCCGGCGTTCGAGGCGTGCTGTGCGGCGGTTTGGCTGCATGGCGCGGCGGCGACGCGGGCGGGAGGCGGACTGATCGCCGAGGATCTGGCGGATCACTTACCCATGGTTGTAGAGAACATTAAAAAATTCAATTTTTGAACAAATTCTAGCAAAATTACACCTTAAGATCGGTGGCGGACGTCGATGCGTTAACCTATTGTTAACGAATGCTGGTTATAGTGCTCGTCATGATCACTCTCGCGTCGTTGTCCGCGTTCGCTGCGCCGATCGGCCCGACTTCGCTCGGCACCCCGCCGCTGCGCGTGTCACCTGTCCCGTCCGCGCCGGCCCAGCCGTCCTCGACCGTCAACCCCGCAACACGCCCCGGCCCTGCACCTGCCGGCGCGCCACGGGGGACGTTGCTCAACATTACGATTTGAGCCGGGGTCGGCGCTTGCGTTTGCGCGCGATCTGAGCCTAAGAACCGTTATTCGCACCTCCCCGCGGGAGAGAGCGGCGAGGCCGGTCTGACCGGCTCCTGCCGCCGCCGAAGGCGCAACCGGCCCCCGGAAACGCTCAGGCAAAAGGACCGCGGCGGAGCAAGGATCTCTGGAAAGCCGGCGCGTCGCGCCGCACCGAAGGCGTAAGGCAAGGGGTAACCCGGGCCGAATCTCTCAGGTTCCGTGACAGAGGGGGGTCAGACTGGGCGGTTCTGCACCCGCCCGCTGCTGCCGCGGGAGATCCGGTCTTGGCCGAATCAGCATTGCTCACCGTGCCGCTCGACGCGCTGCATCGCAGCCTGGGCGCGCGCATGGTCGATTTCGCCGGCTACGATATGCCGGTGCAGTATGAAGGCATCATCGCCGAGCATCTGCACTGCCGGGCCCAAGCCGCGCTGTTTGACGTCTCGCATATGGGCCAGGCGGTGCTTGAAGGCCCCGACGCGGCCGCCGCGCTGGAACGCGTGGTGACCGGCGACATCCAGGGGCTGAAGCCAGGCCGCCAGCGCTACACGCTGCTGATGAACGCCCAAGGCGGGATTGTGGACGATCTCATGGTCGCCAATCTGGGCGACCGCCTGCTCCTCGTGCTCAATGCCGGGCGCAAGAATGTTGACGTTGCTCACATTCGCGCCCACCTGCCCGCGACCGTTTCGCTGACTCCGCAATTCGACCGCGCGCTGCTCGCCCTGCAGGGGCCCGAGGCCGGCGCGGTGCTGGCTTCGCTGGCGCCGGAGGTGGCCGCGATGCGCTTCATGGAAGCGCGCGAGATGGCATTGTCCGGCATTTCCGTCACGATCACCCGCTCGGGCTATACCGGCGAGGACGGGTTCGAGATCGGCCTTCCCGCGGCGGAGGCCGAGGGTCTGGCGCGCGCCCTGCTGGCCGATGCGCGGGTGAAGCCGGCCGGCCTCGGTGCGCGGGATTCGCTCAGGCTCGAGGCCGGTCTACCGCTCTATGGCAACGATATCGACGAGACGCGCGACCCGATTGCCGCCGGGCTCGGCTTCGCGATCGGCAAGACGCGCAAGATGGGCTGGGATTTCCTCGGCGGCGACGCCGTGCGGGCGGTGCACGATGCCGCCCGCGCGA